>CAMBWM010000096.1 GCA_945871335.1 Polaromonas sp. YR568
ATACCATCCTTGCCGTAAACCACCAACGCATGCTCGGCGCCCAGCCGCTGCAAAGCACGCACCTGGATACCGACCAGATCAGAGTGAAACACGCCCATCAGAATATGAGGCGCATCGGCCGGGTTGGTCAGCGGACCCAGGATGTTGAAGATCGTACGCACGCCAAGTTCTTTGCGGATGGGCGCTACATTTTTCATGGCCGGATGATGGTTGGGCGCGAACATGAAGCCGACGCCGACCTCTTCAATGCAGCGGGCAATGGCTGCGGGCTGCAAATTGATGTTCAGGCCCAAGGCCTCCAGCACGTCGGCACTGCCCGATTTGCTGCTGACGCTGCGCCCGCCGTGCTTGCTGACTTTGGCACCAGCGGCGGCGGCGACAAACATTGAACATGTCGAAATATTGAAGGTGTGCGAGCCGTCGCCACCGGTGCCCACGATGTCGACCAGGTGCGTTTTGTCGGACACCTGCACCTTGGTCGAGAACTCGCGCATGACTTGGGCGGCCGCCGTGATCTCACCAATGGTTTCTTTCTTCACGCGCAGTCCGGTGATCAGCGCCGCCATCATGACGGAGGACATCTCGCCGCTCATGATCAGCCGCATGATGTGCAGCATCTCGTCGTGAAAAATCTCACGGTGCTCAATGGTACGTTGCAGGGCTTCCTGCGGGGTGATTTTCAATTGCTGGGACATAGGTATCTCCTTGGGGCTGGGCAATGTGATGGTCAGTCTCAGTAGACCGCAGCACGAACAGACGCAGCAGCGCTTGATGCGCTTGTGCCTTGGCTGAAAAAAGTCTTGATCGCTTCAACGGTGCGGTCAATGCCCGCTGCGTCCACGTCCAGGTGGGTGACAAAGCGCAGGCCAATCAAGCCGGTGGCCAAAATGCCGCGCCCTTTCAGAAAGGCCAGTAAATCCGGTCCGCGCCCGTCGGCGACATCCAGAAATACGATATTAGTTTGGGCCGAGCGCACCTGCAAACCCGCGATGCCGTTCAATCCGTGCGCCAGGCGCTGCGCCAGAACGTGGTCGTCGACCAGGCGCTCTAGGTGGTGCTCCAATGCGTAGCCCGCCGCGGCCGCCAGCAGGCCTGATTGGCGCATGCCGCCCCCGGCCATTTTGCGCACGCGGTGGGCGCGCGCAATCAGCTCTTTGCTGCCGCACAGCGCGGAGCCCACTGGCGCGCCAAGGCCCTTGCTAAAGCACACCGACACGCTGTCAAAGTGGCTGGTAATGCGCCGCGCCGCAGCAGCCACGGCTTGACCAGAAAGCCCCGTTCGCAATGTGCTGGCCAAATCGCCTGCAGCGGCGTCGAAGGGCTCAGCACGATCGGGTAATTCAGCTTGTACCAAAGCTGCCGCCGCGTTGAACAGGCGCGCGCCGTCAAGGTGCGCGGCCAGTCCGTGCTGGCGCGCCAGCGTGGTCGCCTGCGCCAGGTAGTCCATGGGCATGGGGTGGCCGTTCCAGGTGTTTTCCAGGCACAGCAGCTTGGTGCGGGCAAAGTGGCAGTCGTCGGGCTTGATGGCACTGGCAATGTCGGTCAAGGCCATCTGACCGGACGCGTTTTGCGCCAGCGGCTGGGGCTGGATGCTGCCCAGCACCGCCGCACCACCGCCCTCATAACGGTAGGTGTGCGCTGACTGGCCGACGATGTATTCGTCGCCGCGCTGGCAATGCGCCAACAGGCCGCACAAATTGCTTTGTGTTCCGGTGGGCATGAAGAGCGCCGCCTCAAAGCCAAGCATATCAGCCACGCGCTCTTGCAAGGCGTTGACGCTGGGGTCGTCGCCATACACATCATCGCCCAAGGGTGCGGCAAACATGGCCGCGCGCATGGCGGCGGTGGGCTGGGTAACGGTGTCGCTGCGCATGTCAACCAGGGCGTTCATGGGCGGCCTTTATTGCAAAAAGTTTTTTAGCATCGCGTGGCCGTGTTCGGTCAGGATGCTCTCGGGGTGGAACTGCACGCCTTCCATGCGCTGGGCAAATGGCAGGCCGATGTGGCGAACGCCCATGATTTCGCCGTCGTCCGTCCAGGCGGTGATGGCCAGCTCAGAGGGGCAGGTGGCGCGTTCAATGGCCAGCGAATGGTAGCGGTTCACCGTGAACTGAGCGGGCAGCCCTGCGAACACGCCCTCTTGCGTGGTGCTGATGACGCTGGTTTTGCCGTGCATCAGCGCCTGGGCACGGATGATGTTGCCGCCCAGCGCTGCGCCTATGGCCTGGTGGCCCAGGCAGACGCCCAAAATCGGCAGCTTGCCCATGAAGTGCTGAATGGCGGCCACCGAAATACCCGCCTCTTTGGGCGAGCAGGGTCCGGGCGAGATCACCAGTCTGTCGGGGGCGCGTGCGGCGATACCTTCCAGCGTGATTTCGTCGTTGCGAAACACTTGCACCTCTGCGCCCAGCTCGCCAAAGTACTGGACGATGTTGTAGGTAAAGCTGTCGTAGTTATCGATCATCAAAATCTTCATGGCGCCCCCACGCTTGTCGCTGCGCGTACTGCGCTGCCCCCGGAGCGGGCCGCATTTTTCATTGAGGTAGCCCGGCGGGAAAACTCTTTATCAGCCAAATTTTGATTCCTCATTCCAGCCCCTCTTCCACCAGCTCACTGGCGCGCAGCAGCGCTCGCGCCTTGGCTTCGGTTTCTTTCCACTCCAGCTCAGGTACCGAGTCGGCCACCACGCCGGCAGCCGCCTGCACGTAGAGCATTTGGTCCTTGATGATGCCGGTGCGGATCGCAATCGCCACGTCCATATCGCCGGCAAAGCTGAGGTAGCCGCAGGCACCGCCGTACAGGCCGCGCTTGCTGGGCTCAAGCTGATCAATCAGCTCCATCGCATGCACCTTGGGCGCGCCGGTCAGCGTGCCGGCTGGAAAAGTTGCTTTGAGCACGTCAATGTTGCTCATGCCGTCTTTGAGAACACCCTCGACATTGCTGACGATATGCATCACGTGGCTGTAACGCTCGACCGCAAACGCTTCGGTGACCTTGACCGAGCTGGTCTTGGCGATACGGCCGATGTCGTTGCGCGCCAGGTCGATCAGCATGACGTGCTCGGCACGCTCTTTGGGATCGTTGATCAGCTCTTGCTCAACCGCCTTATCAGCCTCGGGTGAGGCCGCGCGGGGCCGCGTGCCGGCCAGCGGGCGGATGGTGATTTTTTCGCTGTCCACGCCTTCGATGATGACTTTTTCCTGGCGCACCAGAATCTCCGGCGAGGCCCCGACCACATGGAAGTCACCAAAGTGGTAGTAATACATGTAGGGGCTGGGATTGAGCGAGCGCAGCGCACGGTACAGGGACAAGGGCGACTCGGTGTAGCGTTTCTTGATGCGCTGGCCGACTTGCACCTGCATGAAGTCGCCGCCGGCAATCAGCTGCTTGGCGCGCTCCACGGCAGCAATGTAGTCGGCCTTGGCAAACTCACGCTCGGCGGGGTAAGCCTGCGATGGCTTGACCACTGGCGCACTGACTGAGTACTGCAACTGCTCTTTGAGGCCGCGCAAGCGCTTTTTGGCATTTGCATAGGCCTCGGGCAAGCCAGGGTCGGCGTAGACGATCAGGTAAAGCTTGCCCGAAAGGTTGTCGATAACGGCCAACTCTTCACACTGGAGCAGCAGAATGTCTGGGCAGTCCAGCGTGTCCGCAGGGCAGGAAGCCTGGAGCTTTTTCTCAATGTGGCGTACCGTGCCGTAGCCGAAATAACCGGCTAATCCGCCACAAAAACGCGGCAGGCCGTGGCGCAAAGCCACCTTGAAACGCTGTTGGTAAGCCTCGATAAAGTCCAGCGGGTTCAGGCGGGAAGTCTCTACCACCTGGCCGTCGGTCACCACCTCGGTGACGGCCAGGTCGCCGAAACCGCGTGCGCGAAGCAGGGTGCGCGCCGGCAGACCGATGAAGCTGTAGCGCCCAAAACGCTCGCCACCGACCACAGATTCCAGCAAAAAACTGTATTTGCCACCATCTCTCGAAAAAGCCAGCTTCAGGTAGAGCGACAAAGGCGTTTCAAGGTCGGCGAAGGCCTCGGCCATCAAGGGAATGCGGTTAAAGCCTTGCTGCGCCAGGCTTTTGAATTCGAGTTCGGAGATCAAAGAAAATCCTTTCGGCGCGACCTGCACTCAAGACAAAAGGTCGCGCGGTTCATTCAAATGGCCTCGCAATGTCCATGGGGACTGGAGGCTACAAAGCCCGACAGCGGGTCGGGGCATCAAGGCCGCTGACGTCACCGCAGGGCGGCAAGCGCGGCGGGGGCGCTCAGGCGCGCAGCAAAGAGCAGCGACGCCAGGGCCAGGCTCCCCGGTCGCTACAACCTGTACGTGTGATGCGGTGAATGAACATAAGTGCGTCAAAGTGTAGCAAAGGCCAGCTCGGCCAGCGAATCAACATAGCCGTCTGCATCGACCTCGCGGATGGGCCGGCCGTGGTTGTAACCGTAGCTCACCAGCACCACCGGGCAGCCGGCGGCACGGGCGGCCAGTCCGTCGTTTTCCGAATCTCCAACCATCAAGGTCTGCGCAGCCAGCGTACCCAAGGCCTCGCAGGTCTTGAGCAGCGGCAGGGGGTCGGGTTTTTTGCGCTCAAAACTGTCGCCGCCGAACACCTGCGTAAAAAACCCATCCAAGCCTTTGGATTTGAGCAAGGGCCGCGCAAAGTTAAGCGGTTTGTTGGTCAGGCAGGCCAATAGCAAGCCGTTGCGCCTCCATTGCTGCAAAGCCGCGAGCACGCCGGGGTAGACATCGGAAAAAGCTCCGTTGATCTCCAGGTAATGGCGCTGGTAGATGCGCCAGGCCGGCGCCATGAGCTCATCGGCGCGGCCGGCGCCAAGCAGACCTTGGACATGGACTCCGGGCAAGGCCAGCTGGTGCTCCAACACAGCGCGGATCAAGTGCTCGGAGCCCTTGCCCACCGTGCGCTCCACCAGAGCACGATTCACCGGCGGCAAATCCAGCTCGGCCAGCATGCGGTTCAGGGCGACCTCGAAGTCGCCCAGCGTGTCCACCATGGTGCCGTCTAGATCGACGATCACGCCAAGCAGATCGGGCAGCGACAAGGGCACTGGCAGCTGCAAACTCAACCGGCCAGTTCAACGCGCATGGCGTTGATCACCGGCTTGTAGTCGGGCTTGCCAAAAATAGCACTGCCGGCCACAAAGCTGTCTGCGCCTGCAGCTGCCACGCGGGCGATATTGTCTGTTTTGATGCCGCCATCGACCTCCAGCCGGATGTCCCTGCCCGAGGCGTCGATACGCTTGCGTGCGTGTTCAATTTTGTGCAGCGCCGAATCAATGAAACTCTGCCCGCCAAAGCCCGGGTTGACGCTCATGATCAAGATCAGGTCGATCTCGTCAATCACCCAGTCCAGCACATCCAGCGGCTGTGCCGGGTTGAAGGCCAAACCGGCTTTGCAACCTTTGGCCTTGATGGCCTGCACGCTGCGGTGCACATGGCCGCTGGCATCGGGGTGAAAGCTGATGTAGTTGGCGCCTGCATCGGCAAAGGCCGCGGCCAGCGCATCGACCGGCTGCACCATCAAATGCACGTCGATAGGCACCGGCCGGCCGTCGGCGGTAACGGCATGCGGCTTGAGGGCACTGCAGATCATCGGGCCGAAAGTCAGGTTCGGCACGTAATGGTTGTCCATCACGTCAAAGTGAATCCAGTCGGCGCCGGCGGCGATGACATTTTTGACTTCTTCACCCAGCCGGGCAAAGTCGGCCGACAAGATGGATGGGGCGATTTGGTAAGCGGGTTTAACGGTTTTGGGCATGGCCGGATTGTCGCAGTAAGCGCAGGCGCAGGCTTTGGCCAGCAGCCAAAGGCGGTTACCCGGGATCAGGGGCGCGTTAACATGCAAGCCTTCATTGCTGGATACCATGCCGACCTACCAATTTTCCTGCGAAGTCCTGCCGCAGTACCTGCCGGAACAATCTGAGCCAGAGAACCAACTTTTTGCGTTTTCGTATACCGTGACCATCACCAACACAGGTGAGGTGGCGGCGCAGCTGATTGCTCGCCACTGGTTTATCAGCGACGCCAACGGCCACAGTGACGAGGTCAAAGGTCTGGGCGTGGTCGGCCACCAGCCGCTGCTGCGGCCGGGCGAGTCTTTCCAGTACAGCAGCGCTTCACGCCTGCGTACCGCCACCGGCACCATGCACGGCCAATACTTCTGCGTGGCTGAAGACGGCACGCGTTTTGAGGCCGAGATTCCCATGTTTGTACTGGAAGCCACGCCTGGCTCACCCGCCCGCGTGCTGCACTGAAAACCTCTTCGCCGTGTCTGCCCCGGCGCGTTATGCTGAGAGCTTATGGGTGAATTTGACCTGATCGAACGCTTCTTCAAGCGTGCGGCACGCCGCGCGGTGCTGGGCATTGGCGACGACTGCGCGCTGATGCAAGCGCCGGCCGGCTCGCACATGGCGATCTCCACTGACATGCTGGTGCAAGGCCGGCATTTTTTTGCTGACGTGGACCCGCGCACCCTGGGCCATAAAGCGCTGGCCGTCAATCTCAGCGATCTGGCGGCCTGCGGCGCCGAGCCGATGGGCTTCACGCTGGCACTGGCGCTGCCGCACATTGAGGAGCGCTGGCTGGCAGCATTTGCCGACGGCCTTTTTACCCTGGCCGACAGCCACGGTTGCGAGCTGATTGGCGGCGACACCACGAGCGGCCCGCTGAACATCTGCATCACTGTTTTTGGCAGCGTGCCTGCCCCGGCCGGCCAAAGCCAGGCCTTGCTGCGCAGTGGCGCGCATCCCGGAGACGACATCTATGTGAGCGGCCACTTGGGTGACGCGCGGCTGGCACTGGAAGCCATGCAGGGCAAGCTCTCTTTGCCGCCTGCCTTGCTACAAGTAACGCGGCAGCGCCTGGAAGAACCCAGCCCCCGCATCGCGCTCGGCATGGCGCTGCGCGGCCTGGCCAGCGCGGCGATGGACCTCAGCGACGGCCTGGTGGGTGACCTCGGACATCTGCTCAAAGCGTCCCAGGTCGGCGCGACACTGAACACTGAAGCCGTGCTCGAACGGTTGTGTGCCCGGACGCACAGCGACTGGGCGGGCGCGGGCGTGAGCCAAACGCAGGCGCTGCACTGCGTGCTGTCCGGCGGCGACGACTATGAGCTGCTGTTCACGGCACCGCCCACAGCACGCAGCACCATCCTCGCCGCTGCGCAACGCTGCGCTACCCCCGTGAGCTGTATCGGCCAGATTGAATCGCAGCCCGGCTTGCGACTGCTCGATGCAGCGGGCGCCCCCATGCCGAACCACTTCGCTTCTTTTGAACATTTCGCATGACCGACCCAGACAACTTGTCTTCACACCCCGCCCCAGTGCGGCGTCCCACGGCGCGTTTCATGCTGGCGCATCCGGCGCATATGATCGCGCTGGGCTTCGGCTCGGGCCTGAGCCCGGTGGCGCCCGGCACCGCCGGCACATTTTGGGCTTGGCTAAGCTTTTTGGCCCTGCAGCAATGGCTTTCAAGCACGCAAATAGGACTGCTGATTGCAGCCTCCCTGTTGCTGGGCTGGTGGGCCTGCACGGTCACAGCACAACACATGCAAATAGCCGACTCGGGCCATATCGTCTGGGACGAAATAGCTGCTTTCTGGTTGGTTCTCTGGCTGGTCATGCCGGCAGGCTGGCTCATGCAGCTGGCCGCCTTTGTGCTGTTTCGCTTGTTTGATGCCCTCAAGCCCGAGCCCATGGCCTGGGCCGACCGGCACTTCAAGGGTTTTGGTCCGCGCGGCGGCTTCGGCATCATGTTGGACGACTTGCTGGCCGCCTTTTGCACGCTGCTCGTGCTGGCCTTCTGGAAAGCCTGGTGGTGAACGCCTCCTCTTCATTTGATGCCGCACAGGCCCTGACCCGGCTGCTGGCAGACCGGCTGCTGGCCAATGGGCAGATGATGGCCACCGCCGAAAGCTGTACAGGCGGCATGATCGCCGCCGCCTGCACCGATCTGGCAGGTTCCAGCGCCTGGTTCGAGCGTGGCTTCGTGATCTATTCCAACGCGGCCAAGACCGAACTGCTGGGCGTGCCAGAGGCACTGATATTCGAACACGGTGCCGTCAGTGAGCCGGTCGTGCGGGCTATGGCGCAAGGCGCATTGCAGCACTCGCAAGCTCAGGTGTCTGTGGCCGTCACCGGCGTCGCCGGGCCGGGCGGCGGCAGCGCCGGCAAGCCCGTGGGCAGCGTCTGGTTTGGCTGGGCCACACCTGCCGGCGTGGTGACGCAGTTATGCCGCTTTGAAGGCGACCGGCATCAGGTGCGGCAGGCCAGCGTGCGGCATGCCCTGCAGCGCCTGGCCGATTTGCTGGCAACTTGAAATCAGCGCCTGACAATTAGGTTTCCCCTAGGCTGACCGGCCGCAATCTCATGTAAGCTAGGCGACAGTTTGCAAAAAAATGAAGCGTCTAGACGCGCTTCCAAGAGGGGAAATAGATGCTGATTGGGGTACCTGCCGAGACCATGCCGGGCGAAACGCGCGTTGCGCTCACGCCTGAAACGGCCAAA
>CAMBWM010000097.1 GCA_945871335.1 Polaromonas sp. YR568
AGGCCTACCCCGAGATCGACCTGACGCTGCAAGTGTCCATACCGCTGCTGGATGTGGTGGCCGAAGACGCCGACCTGATGGTGCGCTTTGGCACCGGCCGCTATGCCGACGTCGAGCATGTCTGCCTGATGCAAGACGAGGTGACACCGCTGGCTTCGCCTGCCTACGTGCGCGAACACGGCCCGTTTGACAGCCCGGACGACCTGGACGGCCAAGCCTTGCTGCGCTCGCCACTGGAGCCCTGGCGCACCTGGTTCGCCGCCAACCGGCAGGACTGGCCCGAGCCGCTCGAAGGCTCACAGTTCAACGACATCGGCCTCATGTGCGACGCCGCTGCGGCCGGCATGGGCATCGCATTGGTGCGACTCAAACTCGGCGCGCCCTGGCTGGACAACGGCTCACTGGTGCGCCTGTACGAGCACAACGTCGCCAGCCCGCACGCGCACTACCTGTGCTGGCGCACCGGCATGATGGACCGCTGGGAATGCGCGGCCTTTGCCGAGTGGCTGCGCAAGAGCGTTTTTTAAACGCTTCAACTTATTCGGCCGTGATGTTCTTTTCTGTAGCGATCTTCTTCCAGGCGGCCAGGTCATCTTTGACACGTAACGCCACATCCGCCGGCGACAGCGGCATGGGCAGAGCACCGTCGGCATCCAAAAGGACGCGCACCTCGGGCAAACGCGCCACTTCGATAATCTCCCGATTGAGTCGCTGAACTAACGCAGCCGGCGTCCCAGCAGGTGCAAACACAGTCACCCAGATCTCGGCCTCAAACCCGGGAGCCACACCTTCCATGGGTGGAAGATCCGGAAACGAAGGGCTGGCCTTTTTCGAAGTGACGGCCAGGGCACGCACGCGTCCTGCCTTGATCTGGGGAGCCAGTGAAGAGTAATTGGAAACCATCATATTGATCTGCCCGGAGGCCAGATCCAGCAGCGCCGGCGCAGCACCTTTGTAGGGCACGTGCAGCATCTGCACTTTGGCGGCGTCACTGAGCATTTCGCTGCTCATGTGCGCAATCGAGCCCTGACCGGAAGTTCCATACGTAACTGAGCCGGGCTTAGCTTTGGCCGCGGCAATGAACTCTGCGGGGGTCTTGATCGTCGTCGTACCCGAAACCGCCACCAGCATGGGGCCCTGGCCCACCATAGCGACCGGCGCAAAAGCCGTCAACACGTCGTAGGGCGTTGTCTTGGGCATGGTGACTGCTGCCGTCAGCAGGGTCGACGAAGTCAGCAACAAAATCGATCCATCCTTGGCGCCTTTGGCCACGGCATCTGAACCGATGGCGCCAGAGGCGCCGGGTTTGTTTTCAACAATGATCGTGTTGCCCAGGCGTTTGGCCAGTACCGGGGCAATGACCCGGGCAATCACGTCATTGCTGCCACCGGCTGCAAACGGCACCACCAGACGAATCACCGCCGGCGGCTTGGCGGAGTCTGCCTGCGCCTGGGCGCCGGAGGACAGTGCGAGGATGCTCAATGGAAGCAGGGCCAACGTCAGAAATTTTTTCATGAGATTCACTTTCAAATGTGTCAAAGAGAGGCAACAAAGAAACGTGGCGTTCAGCCCGGAATATCCAGATCCAGCAGCGGAGCGTATTGCTGCGCGCCAAAAATGTCGCCATCGCCGGCGCTGCCGCTGGGTTTGAGCCGGTAAATGGTGAATTTGATCGCCTTGCCCGGGTCGTACTCAACAAAGTCGCTGATGCGCTCGAGTGGAATGCGGTAGAGTGCCGCCATCGAAGCTGCGGTGATGGCACCCGAACGCTTGACGCGCTCGTAGACATCGAGCTCGCGAAAGATGATGTCAAAGGTGATCTTGTTCACGCCGGCATTTTTGCTGCGGATGGTTTTGGCGAGTTGGTGCAGTTTTTCAGTTTTCATGGGTTTCTCCTGGCTCAAGCGCCAACTTCGATCAAGCCGGTCTGGAACAACTCCATCGAGTTGTCCACTTCGAGTGTGTGATTGAGCGTCCAGCGGTAAGCGGCACTGGCCGGCAAGACCTCGTCCAGCGGAAAGGAGACCGAGCCGGCCGTACCTTTGACGTCCGGCAAGCGGGCGTAAAACATTTGCCGCAAGCCGATCATGGTGAGCTCCTCGGCCATCTCACGGGTAGGCGCCACGCCCTGCACCATCACGCACAGCTCATGGCCGGGCTGGTCACGCAGCGGCTCCAGATCACCCATGACACCGTCGCGTCCGTAAACGTTGTAGTGCAGCTCGTAACCGGTCTCACCGAAACGGGCGCGCACTTGCTCGCGGGCCCACTCAATCACTTTGTCCACATTGGCAATGGTGTAAGGGTCTCGAATGCCGCACAAGCCGACAAAGCGCTCGCCCACTTTGCCGGCGCCCTCGAGCTTGACCCTAACCTTGGCATCCGGCAAAAACCGGGAGCCGGTCACTCTTGTCGTCCGCTCGTCGAGCTGTTCGTAGTGACAGTTGGTCATGTCCAGCATGCCGCCGGCAAAGAATTCCTCAAACGGGTTGGACCGCTCGTACATGGCATGCCCGGAGACCGAGGCGATCGTGCAGCGCTGCGCCGGCAACATCGCCGTTACTCGAACATCGCTGGCGGTAATCTCGCCCATGACGGTCTCTTTGCCCCCGTAAGGCTCAGCGCAAAAAGAGGCGCATTCCAGCACCTTGCCCAGGTAGTAAGCCTGGTCGGCATGAAAGCCGTGATGCAGCGCCGGCGCGGCAAACAAAGCCGCATCCGAGCTGCGCCCGCCAATGATCACGTCGGCACCCTGCTGCAAGAGCTTAACAAAGGGATGAACACCGGCCATCGCAACGATGCGGTCCGTGGCATCGAGTTCAGCCTCGGTTAAATCTGCATAGCCGTCCAATCCACGGACGGGACTGCCGCCGCGGATGGCTTTTCGCACACGCTCTTTGGAGACTTCAGAATAAAAGTATCCAAGACGGAAGGGCGCCAGTCCGTGTTTGATGGCCAGGTCTTTGATCATGGTGACATACATGTCAACACGGCTGTTCGAACCGGTGTCACCCGCCGATCCGATGATCATGGGCACGCCCAACTTTCGGGAAGCCAGCAGCATGTGCTCCAGGTCCTGACGCTGCCAGGATTGGGGGCTGGTAGAAATGTCTGAGCCCAGGGGTACTGGGCCGACGTCGTCGCTGCCCGAATCGGCCGCAATGTAGTCCGGACGGGCTTGAACGCCCAATTGAAAACTTTCCGGACGCAATGGCGCAAAGCCAAGGTGGCCGTTCGGACAGATGATCTTCAATGATTTCATGAGTGGCTTGAGGCTTTTTTCCAGCAGTTTGTGAATGAACTGGACTCATTAGTGCAGAAACCATACCAAGCCCAACCATTCGGAAAACACTATATGAATCAAGATCCTGGCGTAAGCGCAGCGTCAAAGAGGGAAAGTTTTCGAGTGATTTTGACGCAATGTGCGTCAAAATCACGCATTTCAAAGCCCCTTTAAGTCCAGCTTGGCCATCTGATGCCGCAGCGCATGCCGGCTCAGCCCCAAGCGCTGCGCGGCCATCGACAGGTTCTGCCCGCAGGCTGACAACGCCTCGAAAATCAACTCGCTCTGAAACTTCTGGGTTGCCAGGCGGTAGTCATGATCCGCCACCGAAAGGGCCGGCACCTCCGAAGCAGGCCGGGGTACCAGCGTTTTGCCGCCCACCGACAAGGTATGAACTTCACGCAGAATTCGCTTTGGCAAGTGCTCCAGACGAATGCTCTCGCCGTCTTCAAGCAGACACAAACGCTCGATCAGATTTTCGAGTTCACGCACATTGCCCGGCCACGTGTAGCTCAGAAAGACCTGCCGGACAGCAGCGTCCATATGTTGCAATTTACTGCCGTATTCAAGGTTGTATTTCGCCAAGAAATTATCTGCCAGTAAAAAAACATCCTCTCCCCGCTCACGCAAAGGCGGGATGTTGATGGCAATGACTTGTAATCGGTAGTAAAGGTCGTCACGGAAGTTCCCAACCTTGACCTCGCCCAGCAGAATTTTATTTGTGGCGGCAATAAAGCGAACATCAACCTCTTCATCCCGAACGCCCCCCAGACGACGCATCCTTCGAGTATCGAGCAATGTCAACATCTTGGCTTGCATGACCGGGTCTAACTCCCTGATTTCGTCAAGGAAAAAAGTGCCCCCATGTGCGGTTTCGATCAACCCCTTCTTTCTGCTCGCTGCACCGGTGAAAGCCCCTTTTTCATGCCCGAACAGCTCAGACTCCAGAAGCGCAGCCGGAATGGCGGCACAGTTGATGTCCACAAATGCTGCAGCTGAGCGCTGAGACTCTTCGTGCACCATGCGTGCGACCAAGCCTTTGCCGGTACCAGTCTCGCCATAGATCAGCACCGTACGGGCCTTACTCCGGGCAACGCGGCCAATGAGCTTGCGCAAGTCCACCATGGACGGATGCTCGCCAAACAGTTCAGCCTTGGTCTTAGATGGTTTCATGGTGCGCAAAAAATCAGGAGTGCCAAACCCGCACCTTAACTCAGCGCCGGGTTAGCCGGTACGCCAGCAACCAAACCGGCAGGCATGCCCGGTTCATCTTGCGTTCATACGGGTGCGTAACAATGGGAATATTAGTAAGCCGCCTTCGGCTTAACCGAAAGCACCCATGAACTTCACTGACCTCGCCGACGACCCGGAAGACAGCCAGCACACGCCGGCCGAGCGCATGGCCGCGGCCACACGCAGCACCTGGGTCAGCGTGGGCGTTAACCTGGTGCTGACGGTGGTGCAGATCGCTGTCGGTATTTTTTCAAAATCACAGGCGCTGATTGCCGATGGCATTCACTCGCTGTCAGACCTGGTGGCTGATTTCGTGGTGCTCTTTGCGGGCCACCACAGCAAAAAAGATGCGGACGAAGAGCACCCTTACGGCCATCACCGATTTGAGACGGCTGCCTCTATCGTGCTGGGCTTGCTGCTGCTGGCTGTGGGCCTGGGCATGTTGTGGTCGGCATTTTTAAAACTGCAATCGCCCGACACTGTGGCGCAGGTTCACATCGTGGCGCTGTGGGTGGCCGGTGGCGCATTGGTGGCCAAGGAGCTGTTGTTCAGGTACATGCTGTCGGTCGCCAAGCGTGTCAAATCCAGCATGCTGGTGGCCAATGCCTGGCACGCCCGCTCGGACGCTGCGTCTTCGCTGGTGGTGGCCGTGGGCATCATCGGCAGCCTGGCGGGCTACCCCATACTCGACCCGATTGCCGCGCTGATCGTCGGCCTGATGGTCACCCGCATGGGCTGGGGCTTTACCTGGGACGCCATGCACGACCTGATGGACCGCTCGGTCAATGAAGTCGAGGTGGCCTCCATCCAGACCACCCTGCTCGGCACCCCCGGCGTGATGGGCGTGCATGACGTACGCACCCGCAAGATGGGCGACATGATCATGGTCGATGCTCACCTGGAGGTCGAGCCTTCGCTGAGCATCGAGGCCGGCCATGACATCGCGGTAGAGGCGCGCAACCGCGTGCTGCAGCGGCACCGGGTGCTGGGCCTGATGACCCACCTGGACCCCTACAAGAAGCCCGACTTGGACCACGCCAAGGTCAAAACGCGCTGATCCGGGGCCGCGCCGGCCGGTATACCGCTTGCCGTATTCACAAAACCATCGAAATTTCATCACGCAACGCTTGGTCTGCATGGTTTAAAGTGAGCTTGATGAACGCACCCATTTCCCCCGAATACCAGGTATCGATGACCCGCGCCGCACGGCAAGCCGAGGTGGTGGCCGCTTTGCAACAGGTGGTGCCACAGCATGCGCTGCTCTGGACGCCGGAAGACACGACACCCTACGAATGCGACGGCCTGACGGCTTACCGCGAGCGACCGCTGGTCGTGGTGCTGCCTGAGACCTATGCGCAAGTGCAGGGCGTGCTCAAAGCCTGCCACGCGCTGCAAGTGCCGGTGGTGGCGCGCGGGGCGGGCACCGGCCTGTCGGGCGGGGCCATGCCGCACAAGCTGGGGGTAACGCTTTCACTGGCCAAGTTCAACAAGATTTTGAAAATGGACGCCGCCAGCCGCACAGCCGTGGTGCAAGGCGGGGTGCGCAACCTGGCTATTTCTGAAGCGGCCGCGCCGCTGGGCCTTTATTACGCGCCCGATCCGTCCAGCCAGATCGCCTGCACCATAGGCGGCAACGTGGCCGAAAATTCGGGCGGCGTGCACTGCCTCAAATACGGTCTGACAGTTCACAACGTACTCAAGGTGCGCGGCTTCACCATCGAGGGCAATGAAGTCGAGTTCGGCAGCGACGCACTGGACACACCAGGCTACGACCTGCTCAGCGTCATCGTCGGCAGCGAAGGTATGCTGGCCATGACCACCGAAGTCACCGTCAAGCTGGTGCCCAAGCCGCAGCTGGCGCGCTGCATCATGGCCAGTTTTGACGAGCTGCGCAAAGCCGGTGATGCCGTGGCCGCAGTGATTGCCGCCGGCATCATCCCGGCCGGACTCGAGATGATGGACGGACCCATGACCGCCGCTGTTGAAGACTTTGTACACGCCGGCTACGACCTGAGCGCCGCCGCCATTTTGCTGTGCGAGAGCGATGGCACGCCCGAAGAAGTCGAAGAAGAAATAGGCCGCATGAGTGAGGTGCTGCGCAACTGCGGCGCCACTGCCATTACGGTGAGCCGCGACGAAGCGCAACGCCTGAAATTCTGGAGCGGCCGCAAAAATGCGTTCCCCGCTTCGGGTCGCATCAGCCCCGACTACATGTGCATGGACAGCACCATTCCGCGCAAGCGTCTGGCCGACATTCTGCAAGCCATTGCCGAGATGGAAAAAAAATACCAGCTGCGCTGCCTGAACGTATTCCATGCCGGCGACGGCAATTTGCACCCCTTGATTTTGTTTGACGCCAATGACGCCGACCAGCTGCACCGCTGCGAACTCTTTGGCGCCGACATTCTGGAGACCAGCGTCGCCATGGGCGGCACCGTGACTGGAGAGCACGGCGTGGGTGTTGAAAAGCTCAACAGCATGTGCGTGCAATTCAGTGCTGACGAAAACGAACAGATGTTTGGCGTCAAGCGCGCCTTTGACAACCAGGGTTTACTCAACCCCGGCAAGGTCATTCCGACGCTGCACCGCTGCGCCGAGTACGGCAAGATGCTGGTGCGTGCGGGGCAGATCAAGCATCCGGATTTGCCGCGGTTTTAAACAGCCTAAGTTCGCCCGCCAAATACCGCCGTCCCCACCCGCAGCATCGTGCTGCCAGCATGCACAGCGGCTTCTAAGTCCCCGGTCATTCCCATCGACAGTGTGTCGAACTGGGGCAAGTTCAAAGCGGCTTTCACTTCGTCAAACAAAGCGCGTGCTTTGGCGTGCACGACCACCTGAGCGTCAAAACCAGCTACCGGCTCAGGGATGGTCATCAAGCCGCGCAATGCCAGGCGCGGCAGCTTCAACACCTCGGCGGCCAGCGCCAGAACCTCGGCGGGTGCCACCCCCGACTTATTGGCGCCGCCGTCAATATTGACTTGTAGACAAATTTGCAGCGGCGGCAAATCAGCAGGCCGCTGCTCGCTCAAGCGTTCGGCAATTTTCAGCCGGTCCACCGACTGCACCCAGTCAAAGTGCTCGGCCACCGGCCGCGTCTTGTTGCTCTGAATGGGCCCGATGCAATGCCACTGCAAAGCCGGCAAGCTGGCCTGCGCGGGCTCTGCCAGCCACTTGCGCAGCGCTTGAATCTTCTCAACGCCTTCCTGGATGTAGTTCTCACCAAATGCGCTTTGCCCGGCGCGCACCGCCTCGATCACCGCGTCTGCGCCAAAAGTTTTGGAGACGGCGAGCAAAGTCACGCTGCCCGGCGCGCGGCCAGCCGCTGCCACTGCTTGGGCGATCTGCTGGCGCACGTGCGAGAGTTGGCTGGAAATGCCCAACACTGAACGTTCTAACGGTACGGAGGGGACAGGCTTGTTCATACTGGCACTTTAACAACATGCAAAGCAGCAGACATGGACCTCACTGCCCTGCTCACCGCCGCGCTGACGCACCAAGCTTCTGACCTGCATTTGTCGGCGGGTGTGCCGCCCATGTTGCGTGTCCACGGCGAGATGCAGACCATGGACTTGCCGGCCTTAAACGCAGGCGCTGTGCGGCAATTGCTGGCGCAGGCCACCAGCGCTGAGCAACAGCAGGCGCTGGCTGCGGCGCTGGAGCTGGACTTTGCGCTGGCGCTGCCCGGGCTGGGGCGCTTTAGGGTGAACGCTTTCATGCAGAGCCGTGGCGCGGCGGCGGTGTTTCGCTGCATACCTAGCGAGGTGCCAACGCTGGCTGCGCTGGGCGTGCCAGAGGTAGCGGCCGAGCTGGCGCTGCGTCCGCGCGGGCTGGTGCTGGTGACGGGGCCAACGGGCTCGGGCAAGTCCAGCACGCTGGCAGCCATGCTCAGCCATTATTTGCGTTCGCGGCGCGGCCATGTCATCACCGTCGAAGACCCGATCGAGTTTGTCCACGCCCCAGGCCAGGG
>CAMBWM010000098.1 GCA_945871335.1 Polaromonas sp. YR568
CCTGAACTTCCGACTGCAGTGGAACAAGGCGTTCCGGTTATCGCAAACTCCTGGTTTGGCCTTTTTGGGCCGGCCAAGCTGCCGTTACCGATTCGAGACGTGCTTTACGAGGCCCTGCGCGATGCAATGAATGATCCTGACGTTAGGCGCAAGCTACTCGACGCCGGCCTTGAACCGGCGCTGCTTAATCCAGCCGAGACTGATGCCTTTGTGGTAAGAGACATCGCAATGTGGAAAGACGTCGTTGAGCGCGCCAAAATTCCGTTACTCGATTAAGGTCCTGACCATTATGAAACTCTGCACGTTTGCTATCTCAACGCCAGTCGGCATCATGCGCCGCACTGGCGTGGCGACAGACCTCGGCATTCTTGATGCAGCCGCCGCCCGCGCAGCCTTCTTGGAGCGCAGTCTGCCGGCTGCTTCAGCCATGCGGGTTGGCGCTGCCCAGGTTCCGACCGACATGATTGCCTTGCTTGGCAGCGGTCCGCAAGCGCTTGAGTGGCTGGCAGAGGCGGTTGCCGTAGTGTTGGCGCAAGGTCGCGAAAGCACTGCCGAAGGACAGCGCCTGCTTTACCAGCTGTCCACGGTTCAGTTGTTGGCGCCGGTGCCGCGTCCCCCTGGCATCGCCAACTTCAGTGTCTGGCCTGATCATTCAGCCGATTCCGCCAGCCGTGGCGTTACGCTGACAGGAGCCACCGCCGGCGCAGAGGTCAAGCCATACTGGAAAGGAAATCCGGATTCTGTGGTGGGGCCGGAAGTTGAACTGGTGCCACCACCCTACTCAGACACCATTGACGTGGAATGCGAATTCGGTTGCGTCGTCGGTATTGGCGGGCGCGACCTGGATCGTGCGGGTGCCGAGCGTGCAATTGCAGGCTACACCATCCTCAACGACGTTAGCGCCCGCGATATTCAATTGATTGAAATGAAGTCCGGCAGGGGTCCGTCCAAGGGTAAGGATTTTGATAGGGGCAACGTGATGGGTCCGTGGATTGTCACATCCGATGAAATCGGCGATCCGAAGAGTCTGCGCATGTCACTCGTTATAAACGGCAAGGAATTGTCGGCCTGTGATACCTCGGGCATGGTTTGGGATTTTCCTGAGATGTTGTCCTATATGTCGGTCGGGCAGACAATTGCACCTGGGCAGGTAATCAGTGCAGGGTGTTACTCCGGCGGGTCGGCACGCGAGGTAGGGCGTGTGATGCGCCCCGGCGACAAGGTGGAATTGCGGATTTCCCGCATCGGTACCCTGGCCAATACCATCGGCGCCAAGAACGCTGCTCCAGGGTTAAAGGCGTTATGACTTTACTCGATCGCTTATATAATTTATCAGATGTGAGAGATGCTGCTCAAAGCCGACTGCCCAAAGGCGTCTTCGAGTTCATCGACCGGGGCACCGAGGACGAGGACGGACTGGCAAACAACCGTGCCGCGTTTCTTAGAGTTAAGCTGCTAACGCGTGCGGCAGTTGACGTCTCCGGGCGCAGCACTGCATGCACGTTATTTGGCAAGGAAAGTGCTATGCCTTTGGTGATCGCACCGACCGGCGCAGCCGGGCTGGTCTGGTACCACGGGGAACTCGAACTGGCCCGAGCGGCAGCCGAGTTTGGTGTGCCTTTCACGCTTGCGACACGGTCAATGACGTCGATAGAAGACATTGCGCGTCTAGCCGGCGGCACATTGTGGTTTCAACTTTATATTTGGACGCAGCGTGAGCTGTCCTATCAGCTCGTCGACCGCGCCCAGGCGGCCGGCTACAAGGCCCTTGTAGTCACGCTCGACGTACCGGTAATGCCAAATCGTGAATACAACCGCCGCAATGGCTTTTCGTTGCCATGGGCGCCCAATGCTCGCGGCATCGCCGATATGCTGCAGCACCCGCGCTGGCTGATCGGAACAATGGGCCGGTATCTTGCAACCACTGGTATGCCTCGATACGAAAATCATTCAGGGGAGTATCGGGAAAAAATCACTCAGGGGAAGCCGCTGCGCGGCGATAACGTGACTTGGGACGACATCGCTTTATTGCGCAGGCGCTGGAAGGGAACGCTGATAGTCAAAGGTATCTTGCGTGCTGAGGATGCGGTTGCGGCAGTCCTGGCGGGCGCCGACGCTGTCGTGGTGTCGAATCACGGCGGGCGCTGCCTAGACAGTGCGGTTGCGACGCTCGATGTGTTGCCCGAGATTGTCACAGCCGTCAGCCGTGATGCGCGCGTGCTGCTCGACAGCGGTGTGCGTCGTGGCAGTGACATTGTCAAGGCCCTCGCGCTCGGAGCTTCCGCCGTCATGAGCGGGCGTCCATGCCTGTATGGTTTAGGTGTGGCAGGACGTTCGGGCGCCGGAAAGGTGCTGCAATTGCTGCAATCTGAAATGTCCACCACCATGGGCATGCTCGGGACACCGCGCGTGGCTAATATCGACGACGGGCTTATCTACCAGCGTCCGGTCTTTCACAACAATCCGCATAGCGAATTTCTTGAGGAGAAGCTGACATGAATATTGAACCCACCGAGCAGATACTGGGTGCAACGATAACCGACCTTAATCTTTCTGAGCCACTTTCCAAGTTAGACTTTGCCACGCTCTTGCGCGCCCTCGCCGAGTACAGTGTGCTACGGTTCCCCGGTCAGCGTTTATCTGCGACAGCGCTGAGGGACCTTTCGCAGCGTTTCGGAACGCTGCAGACTGGCGTTACGGGCAAGGCCATCGAACCGGGAATTCCGGAAGTGTCGATTCTTTCGAATATCGTGCGCAACGGTGCGCCGATCGGTATCCCCGATGCTGGCCAGAGCTGGCACACGGATATGACTTACAACAGCACTCCAGGCTACATCAACGCACTGGTTGCGTACGAGGTACCGGTGCGTGACGGCGTAACACTGGGCGCGACCGAGTTCGCCAACACGGCTGCCGCCTACGATGACCTATCAGACGACCTGAAAAGCAGTCTCGCCGATGCAACTGCGCTGCATGACCTGAATCTCTACTGGGAATACATGCGACGCGAAAAGGGTAGCTCACGCGCGGCGCTGACCGAGGAAGAGCGCAAGAAGCGGCCGCCCGCGCGTCACCCCGTTTTTCTTACTCATCCTGTTAGCGGTCGAAAGATTATCTTCGTCAATCCTGGTTACTGTGTAGCAGTGGAAGGTATGCCACCGGGAGAAGGTGAACGCATGATGCAGACGCTGCTCGATCATGTGCTGCAGCCAAAGTACCGCTACAGGCATCACTGGGAAGTCAATGACTTGCTGATTTGGGATCACCTAGGGACTTGGCATAATGCCATTGCAGATTACGGCCCCAATGAAAGCCGCCTGATGAAACGCTGTCAAGTGCTGGCTGACCGGATCTTCGATCCTGATTTCGTACGTGACACACTTGCTGCTTAAGTAATCCCGCTCAAATTATCGGCAGCAGCGTTTCGCTGCAGGCTGCGAGAGGTGATCTGCGCCCTTTGTACACTCACCGTTCGTTCAATTTTCATATTCGGACACCCTGTGAAATTTTTCAAACGTAATACCTCATCGCACGCCCTGCTCGCCAACCTGATTGAATACGGCGTGGACCGTGTATTCCTGGTGCCCGGTGAAAGTTACCTGGGTGTGCTTGACGCATTGAATGACTTTCCCCTGCTCGATGTAGTCACTTGTAGGCATGAAGCGGGCGCGGGTTTCATGGCTGTTGCCGATGGTCGTATTGCTCGCCGGGCCGGCGTTGTGATGGTGAGCCGCGGCCCGGGCGCGACCAATGCGTCGATCGCCGTCCATACTGCACAACAGGATGCGGTACCGTTGATTTTGATAATTGGCCAGGTACCGGTCGGCAGTCTGGGACGCGAGGCATTCCAGGAAATAGACTATCAAAAAATGTTCGGCGGCATTGCCAAATGGGTGGCCGAACCAATCAGCCCCGAGCAGCTTGCCGGAGTGGCGGCCAAGGCCATGCAACTGGCGGTGTCAGGCACTCCCGGGCCGGTCGTAATCGTTTTGCCGGAAGATATTCAGCAGCAGGAAGTGCCCGTGTCGCTTTACAAGCAGCCGGATATGATTGTCGGTGCCCCGACGGTTGAGGCGGTGGCGCAGTTGAAATCCATGCTCAGCCAGGCGAAGCGACCCCTGATTGTTGCCGGCGGATCCTTCGATGTTAAAGGCGGGCGGGAGGCGCTGCGCGCCTTCGCGGAATCCTGGGACGTGCCGGTTGCCGTCTCATTTCGTCGCCATGACTTGTTCCCAAACAATCACCCATTGTATGCAGGCGATCTGGGGCTTTCGAACCCCGCGCCACAAATGCAGGCCTTCCACGATTGTGACTTGCTGATGGCGCTTGGCACCCGCTTTGGCGACATTACAAGTCAAGGCTACAATTTTCCTCTGATGCCGCGGCCGAGGCAGACTGTAGTACATTGTTTTCAGGACTACAGCGCGATCGGCCGCCAGTTTGTTGTCGACCTGGGCATCGTCTGCGATCCGGTGCTCCTCGTTCGGCAAACTTTACCTGGGTCAGCAAACCCAGCCACGCAGCATGATGGATGGACTCGGCGGCTGCGCAGTATTTACGAAGAAATTGCGCGTTGGCCGGTGGCGGGCAAGGGGAATACCGACGGCATAACGGTCACCGAAATGGCGCAGGTGCTTGCTGACGTAGCACCGTCCGGAACCCTGGTGTGCCTGGACGCCGGAACCTTTGGTGCACCCTTCTACCGGCATTTTCCGTTTGGTCGGAGCCATCGGCTGCTGGCTCCGATTTCCGGTGCAATGGGTTATGGCGTGCCTGCGGCCGTCGCTGCGCAATTGCGCGAGCCGGATACGCGAGTCGTTTGCGTTGTGGGAGACGGGGGCTTTATGATGACAGGTAACGAGATGATTGCTGCGGTCTCGCGACGCCTGCCGATCCTGTTCTTACTTTCGAATAATGATCAATACGGTTCGATACGGCTCCATCAAGATAATCAATATCCTGGCAGGCACGCTGGCACAAGTTTGTTCAATCCGGATTTTCTTGAGCTAGCACGCGCGTTTGGCGTCGCCAGTGAGCGGGTGACCACGTTCGACCAGTTGGCACCTGCATTTGCCCGAGGGCTGACGGTGACGGATGGGCCGTATTTCTTGGAAATCCGGACCAAGCTGCCCGTTGTTGCAGCAGCGCACGTGGCGGAGCTCGAAGTGTGTACCGATGCGAAACAGGTAACCCGTTATGAAGCCAATGACTAATCCATTCAGGCGGCACCATGGCTGACATTCACATTTTTTCTACGATGGCCGTCCAGCGGGCGATGAAGTTGATCGAACCCGGCTTCACGGCATTTTCAGGCTGCACGCTGCGTACCGAATTTGCAAGCACAGCCGCCTTGCGGGACCGGATTCAAGCCGGGGAAAGCGCCGACGTCGCCATCTTGACGGAGGAGTGGATCGCCGGGCTTATGCATAGTGGCAAGCTGGCGCAGGGCATGGGCGGCGGTACAGCACTGGTACGCTCGTACATCGGGATGGCGGTGAAAGCCGGCGCCCCGCACCCCGACATCAGTACAAAGGATGCGTTCATCAACACCTTGCTGAACGCGAAGTCGCTTTCCTATTCGCTTAACGGTGCCAGCGGGTTGTATCTTAAGGATCTTCTCGTCCAGCTGGGGGTTGCCGAACAGGTCAACGCAAGGGCGATTATTCTAGATAAGGGATTTACGGCTGAACTTGCCGCGACAGGGCAGGTGGATCTGGCGTTGCAGCAGATTAGCGAACTGATGTCGGTCAGCGGCATCGAGCTGGTCGGCAGGCTGCCGGATGGCGTTCAGCTACCGACCATCTTTGCCGCTGGCATATTCGCGAAGTCGCCCCGGCGCAATGACGCCGATCAGTTCATTCAATTCTGTAGTTCACCGAGCGCCCGGCAGATATTCGAATATTGCGGACTTGAACCCGTATAAGTCGCACCCACGATTATGAAGAAGCCGGATTTACTAACAGCTGATTGTTAAGGTAGCTGGATCTGACCTGCTCCCTTCCTGCCGTACCAAAGTGACGGACCAATTGGCAAGGCGCTTTGATACGCCTTGCCTCTCTATGCTCGTCACAGTGTTGACTGACTTTGCGCTCTACAACGGCAGTTAACTTGACATAAATAGAACAAGCAAAAGCAAAAGCCATTTTGGTGTCGTCTGTTTTGCTGTCAAAGGCAGCAGCAAATTTACCGAGCCTGCCTAAGCAAAGCTTGTTTACTTGCCAACTAAGCAGGTGTGAATTGGGCAAAAATTCAGGCGCAATAAGCTTGCGCCCCTCTTCTGTCAGTCGGCTTTTGCCCCCGAGCTGTCCACCACTTTCTTCCATGTCTCGTAGTCTTTCTGGATACGTTGCGCGAATTCACGAGGCGAGGAGTTGATTGCATCCGCACCTTCCTCGGTCAGTCGCTTACGTACGTCGGGCATGGCAGTTATCTTGCGCAATTCGCCATTGAGGCGGTTGATGATGGCCTCGGGCGTACCGGCTGGCGCGAATATGCCGTACCACACAATCACCTCGAAACCAGGAAGGCCAGATTCGTTGGCTGTCTTGTAGTCAGGAAACTGTGCCGAGCGTTCTAGGCTCGTCAGTGCCAGTGGCTTAATCTGTTTGCCGTCGATGGCAGGCTTGAGCGAGGGCATGTTAGCGATCAGAAACTGTACATCGCCTCGCATAAGACCAAGTAAAGCCGGAGCCGATCCCTTGTAAGGCACGTGCTGCGCATCTACGCCGGCCTGTTGCTTAAACAGTTCGCCGGCCAAATGGTGAGAAGTGCCGCTGCCAGCCGAGCCGAAGTTAACCTTACCCGGATTGGCCTTGGCGTAGGCAATTAGCTCCTGCAATGTGTTGACCGGCAAGTTATTGGGCACAGCGATCACGCTTGGGGTGGAGGCGAAAAGACCAATAGGCGCGAGGTCCTTTATCGGATTGATGTTCAACTTTTTGTAAAGACTGGGGTTGATGCTGATGGTGCTTACCGAGCCCATCATCAGCGTATATCCGTTTGGCTCGGACCGCGCCGCCAACTCTGTGCCAATAGTTCCGCCTGCACCGGCCTTGTTCTCTACCACCACGGGTTGGCCTAGACCTCGGCCTAGTTTGTCTGCCACGAGTCGCGCCATGATGTCGGTTCCACCGCCAGGGGTGAATGGCACAATCATAGTGATTGGCCTAACGGGATAGTCGGCACCCTGAGCAAGCACTGAAGGTAAGGTGCAGCACGCCATCAGGATAACCATCATTTGAGTCTTCATGTCTCTCTCCTTTGTTGTATGTGAGGCTTCGTTCGCCAGCAATTACTACACCCGCAGCGCTTCACTCCACCATGCCTGGTCGGCCTTGCCGTCCTCCATGGCGCGAATCCACGGATAGTCACCGGCGTGACCAAAACCGTGCACCGGATGGCTGCCTGAGCGCAGGGCTTCCAGATAACCAAGCTCTTCCAGTCGCGCATTGCCGATGTTCACTTCGGTGCCGAACAGCGTCATCAGCCAAAACTGAAGGACGCGTCTGTTGAGCACCGGACGCAACGAGGACACCTCAAACATGATCCTCTCAACGCCAATTTCTTTAGCCACGCGCAGCACTTGTTGAGTGCCCGTCGCACGGGTGGCCAGAAGGCGCTCCGGATCCTCACCCATTACGTTTCGCAGCAGGTGACCCAGGTTGCCCTGTAGTCTTGATGACCTATGGTTACAACCACGGAGAGCCTATTCAGAACACACCGGCGCTGGCGTGGCTAGATTCCCTGGATCAACTTTTTGATTCATCCCAAGCTTTTTCCATCTCATCTTTTAAAACTTGGGGGTTGCAATGAAAAGTGGACTTTTGAAGCGCCGAACATTTTTGGCAGCGGCTCCAACATTGCTAGGTTTTGGTAGCGTTTGTGGTCAGGGCGTTGGCTGGAAGACCTTAGATGGTCGTGCGCCCTTATTGATTGCTCACCGAGGGGCCTCAGGTTACCGGCCAGAGCACACGCTAGAAGCCTATGCGCTTGGAATAGGGCAGGGCGCTGATTTCATCGAGCCCGATTTGGTTTTAAGCAAAGATGGCGTCCTTCATGCAAGACATGAACCTATGCTAGCCAGGGTGCAACTTGAGTCTGATGGACGTGCCATCAAGCGCACTGCCGATGGCAAACCTGAGCTTCATCGCAGCGATACAAGTACCAATGTCTGGCAATTGGAAAAGTACACCGATCGGTTAACGATCAAACAGCTAGACGGTAAGCCTGTTGGTGGCTGGTTCACAGAAGACTTCACTGCAGCTGAGCTGCGGGCCGATGTGCGCGCCCAAGAACGCTTGCGTGATTTGCGCCAAGGTAACAACGTCTATAACAATCTCTATTTCATTCCCACGCTAGC
>CAMBWM010000099.1 GCA_945871335.1 Polaromonas sp. YR568
CACCCGGCGCTGCCCACTTTGGCGGGCTTGATGGCCCAGGGCCAGGCTGTGGCCGTGCATGCCACCGGCTTTGGCTACACCGGCCGCTCTCACTTTGAAGGCCAGGACATCATGCAAAGCGGCGTGGTCAAACCCTATGCTTCAGCCTCTGGCTGGCTGGGCCGCGCGATGGAAAAAGCCCAGCTGGGCGCGGGCGTGGCGATCTCCATTCCCATGCCGCTGCTTTTGCGCGGCGACAGTAAATCTGAAACCCAGTTTCCAACCTGGATGCCCACGCCACCGACTGCCACCTACGCGCTGATAGAGCAGCTCTGGCAAGGCCACCCTGAGCTGGCAGCGCTGGGCACACGCCTGCGCACCGGCCGCGCTGAAGCGGCCATGGCCGGCGCGCCCACACCGGCTTTTGACAACCGCAAATCAGCTGCCGGGCTGGCCCATGAAGCGGCGCTGCGCATGCAAGCCAGCGACGGACCGATGGTCGGGCTGATCGACTTCAACGGCTTTGACACCCATGCCGCCCAAGGCGCGGGCGAGGGCGTGCACGCGACGCGCCTGCAACAAGTGGACGATGCCATACGCTCTTTTCGCCAAAGCATGGGCCCGCGCTGGGACGACTGCCTGGTGCTCACGGTCACCGAGTTCGGCCGCACCGCCGCAGAAAATGGCACCACCGGCACAGACCACGGCTGGGGCGGCTGCATTCTGGCCGCCGGCGGCTTGGTCAAAACTGCCGGCGTGGTGGCCGACTGGCCAGGTATGCAAGCGGCCAGCCTGTTTGAAGGCCGCGACCTGAAAGTGACCGTGGACGCTGCAGCGGTTTACGCCCAAGCACTGCAAACCGTCTTTGGCCTGAGCACCGCGCAAGTGCAGGACGGCGTGCTCAGCCACCGGCCGCATGCGCTGGCGCAAACGCTGTTTCGCGCCTAGGCCTGGCGCCGCGCTACTTGGCGCACAGCCGCTGAGCCTGGGGTGGGTGGCTTCGCTCAGGTCCTCCGCCCTTCGGGCTCCCCCTTACCTTCGCTTCGCCACCCACCCCAGGCTCAGCGGCCTGGACACAAATGACCACCTTTTCGGCGAGTTTGACCCTCTGATTCACTTAAGCTACATTTGTAGCAATTAGCTTCAGAGAGACAAAAATGGGAATGCCCGTACGCATTGACAGCGACTTGTACGACCTGGCCAAATCGCATGCCAGCGCCGAGCGCCGCACCATTGCCGGCCAGATTGAGTTCTGGGCGCTGATCGGCAAAGCGGCTCTGGACAACCCGGATCTGCCCATCGACTTTGTGCGGGATCTCTTGGTGGCCAAGGCAGAAAGCAAGTCACTGGCCACCCCCTTCGTACCGCAAGGCAAGCGCTGATGGCGTCAAAGCCCGTGTCGGTCACCCAGTCGACTGTATTTGCCAGGGCCTACAAAAAATTACACCCGCAGCAAAAGCAAGATGTAGACAAGGCGGTTGAAGTGATCGTTTCAGACCCCCAAGCAGGCGAAGCCAAACGGGGCGATCTGGCCGGAGTCTACGTGTACAAGTTCAAAAGCCAAAACCAGTTGGTGCTGCTGGCTTATGCGTTCGATCCGAAGACTCGCCATCTGTTGCTGCTTGGCTCACACGAGAGCTTCTATCGGGAACTCAAGCGTTGAACCTGTTTTAAATCCGCGCCAATAGTTTTTGCGCGCGGCAATTTTCTTGGGTCAGTTCAGCTCCTTTGCGCTGGCAAACCACAATTACGTCAGCACCCCCAGCCCTGCAAAGCGTCTTTGGCATTAGCACCGCGCAAGTGCAGGACTGATTCCTAAGCCGCGACGCGCAGCCGCTGACCTTGGGGTGGGTGGTGTAGCGAAGTCAAGGGGGAGCCTGAAGGGCGGAGGACATGAGCGAAGCCACCCATCCCAAGGTCAGCGGCGGGCCTAGGATTTGGAGATGAATTCCTGCCCCAGCCGGCCTTAGCAAATAACTACCGCTGCGCCAACAACGGCGCCAAATACCGCCCCGTATGACTCGCCGGGTTCGCCGCCAAGTCTTCCGGCGTGCCCACGCCCACCACCGTTCCGCCGCCGGCGCCGCCTTCTGGGCCGATGTCGATCAGCCAGTCGGCGGTTTTGATGACGTCGAGGTTGTGCTCGATGATGACGATGGTGTTGCCTGCGTCGCGCAGCTGGTGCAACACTTTGAGCAGCAAATCAATGTCGGCAAAGTGCAGGCCTGTGGTCGGTTCGTCCAGGATGTAGAGCGTGCGGCCGGTGTCGCGTTTGCTCAGTTCCAGCGCAAGCTTGATGCGCTGCGCCTCACCGCCTGACAGCGTGGTGGCTGCCTGGCCGAGCTTGATGTAGCTCAGGCCCACGTCGAGCAGGGTTTGCAGCTTGCGCGCAATGGTGGGCACGGCCTTGAAGAATTCTGCCGCGGCTTCGACCGTGAGCTCGAGCATTTGCGCGATGTTCTTACCTTTGTAAAGCACTTCGAGTGTTTCGCGGTTGTAGCGCTTGCCGTGGCAAATATCGCAGGGCACATACACGTCGGGCAAAAAGTGCATCTCGACTTTCACCATGCCGTCGCCCTGGCAGGCTTCGCAGCGGCCGCCGGCCACGTTGAAGCTGAAGCGCCCCGGCCCGTAGCCGCGTTCGCGCGCGCTGTTCATCTCGGCCATGAGTTCGCGTATCGGCGTGAACAGGCCCGTGTAAGTGGCCGGGTTGCTGCGCGGTGTGCGGCCTATGGGTGACTGGTCCACGTTGATGACTTTGTCGAAATGCTCAATGCCTTCCATCGCCTCATGCGGTGCCGGCTCTTCGTGTGCGCGGTACAGCGTGCGCGCCACCGCGGCGTACAGCGTGTCATTAACCAGGGTGGATTTGCCCGAGCCCGAGACGCCGGTGACGCAGGTCAGCAGGCCGACCGGGAATTCCACGGTCACGCCTTGCAGGTTGTGGCCGGTGGCGTTGATGACTTTGAGGCACTGCAAGTCGCCTTGCGTGAGCTGGTGCGCGGCCTCGCGGGCCGCGCGTTTGACGCCAGCCTCGCTGGGCGCAAAGCGCGGGTTTTTGATGACCAGCGGCCCTCGGGCCACGGTCGGTAGCCAAGGCGTGCGCCGCGTGGGTACGGCGATCTTGCGGGTGCCCGCCAGGTATTGGCCGGTGAGTGAGTTCGGGTTGGCTTGCACCTCTTCAAAGCTGCCCTGCGCCATCACGCGCCCGCCATGAATGCCGGCGCCCGGCCCCATGTCGATCACGTGATCGGCGGCGCGGATCATCTCTTCGTCATGCTCCACCACCAGCACGCTGTTGCCGATGTTGCGCAAGTGCTTGAGCGTGCCGATCAGGCGGTCGTTGTCGCGCTGGTGCAGGCCGATGCTGGGCTCGTCGAGCACGTACATCACGCCGGTCAGGCCCGAGCCAATCTGGCTGGCCAGGCGGATGCGCTGCGACTCGCCGCCGGACAGCGTCTCGGCGCTGCGGTCCAGGCTGAGGTAGTTCAGGCCGACGTCGTTGAGGAACTTCAGGCGCAGGCCAATCTCGCGCACCACCTTGTCGGCGATCTCGGCTTTGGAGCCCTGCATTTTGAGGCTGGTGAAATAGTCCAGGCTCTCACGCAGCGTGACGCAGCTGACCTCAAAAATCGCCTTGCGGCTGCCAGGCTGTCCGTCAGCGTCGGGCGCGCCCACCAGATAAACGTGGCGCGCCTCGGGCCGCAGCCGCGTGCCGCTGCAGGCCGTGCAGGGTTGCACGCTGCGGTAGCGGGCAAGCTCTTCGCGCACCGCACTGGAGTCAGTCTCGCGGTAACGGCGCTCGAAGTTGGTGATGACGCCTTCAAACGGATGCTTGTTGCTGACCTTGCGGCCAGCCGATGCGCCTGACTCCATGATGTAGCTGAACTTGATCTCTTCTTCACCCGAGCCGTACAAGACCACTTGCTGCACGCGTTCGGGTAGGGTCTCGAAGGCCGCTTCGATATCAAAGCCGTAATGCTTGGCCAGACTTTCAAGCATGGCGAAGTAGTAGGCGTTGCGCCTGTCCCAGCCCTTGACGGCGCCGCTGGCCAGGCTGAGCGAGGGGAAAGCCACTACGCGTGATGCATCAAACGATTCGGTGTGTCCCAGGCCGTCGCAGCCCGGGCAGGCGCCAATGGGCGAGTTGAAGGAAAACAGCCGCGGCTCCATCTCGCTGAGCGCGTAGTTGCAAGCCGGGCAGGAAAACTTGGCGCTGAAAAAATGCTCGCCCGTTGCAGCCTGTCCTGCGGGTGCTGCTGGCGCATCCATCTCGAGCGCGACCGCCTTGCCCTCGGCCAGGCGCAATGCGGCTTCAAAGCTCTCGGCGATGCGCTGCTTGAGCTTGTCCTGCTCGAGCCGGCCGTCGTCCAGCTCGCCCTCCGCCAAGCCCGGCGCGGGGGCGCTCACATGGCGCACTTTGACACGGTCAATCACCACGTCGATGTTGTGCTTCTCGGCTTTTTTGAGCTTGGGCAGCTCGTCATATTCATAGACCTGGCCGTTGACCCGAAAACGCACATAGCCTTGCGCCTGCATCTGGGCAAACACATCCAAAAACTCGCCCTTGCGCTCACGCGCCACCGGCGCCAGGATCATCAGCCGCGTGCCTTCGGGCAGGGCCAGCACGGCGTCCACCATCTCGCCCACGCTTTGCGCTTGCAGGGGCAGGTCATGCTCGGGGCAAAAGGGCGTGCCGGCGCGGGCAAACAGCAGGCGCAAGTAATCGTGAATCTCGGTCACAGTACCCACGGTTGAGCGCGGGTTGTGCGAGGTGGCCTTTTGCTCGATCGAGATCGCCGGGCTCAAGCCCTCGATCATGTCGACGTCGGGCTTGTCCATGAGCTGCAAAAACTGCCGCGCGTAAGTGGACAAACTCTCGACATAACGGCGCTGACCTTCGGCGTACAGCGTGTCAAAAGCCAGCGAAGATTTACCCGAACCGCTCAAGCCGGTGATGACCACCAATTGGTTGCGCGGAATGTCCAGATCGATGTTCTTGAGGTTGTGCGTGCGCGCGCCGCGAACGCTGATGCGCTGCGCCGCCAGAATCTGGCCCAAGTAATGGCTGTCAGTTGATGAGTTCAAGGGTGAGGGCCGGCAAAACCGAACATCATAGACCGCCCGGCCATTTACCGCTATGGCCCGAACTGCCAGTTAAACTGAGATCATCAGGATTAGGAGAACTCACCATGGCATCTGTCAACAAAGTCACCATCGTCGGCAACCTGGGGCGCGACCCCGAAATGCGCGCCTTCCCCAGCGGCGACCAGCTCGCCAATGTCACCATCGCCACCACCGACAAGTGGAAAGACAAGCAGACCGGTGAAATGAAAGAAGCCACCGAGTGGCACCGCGTGGTTTTTAACGGTCGCCTGGCCGAGATCGTGGGCCAGTACCTGCGCAAAGGCTCGCAGGTCTATGTCGAAGGCAGCTTGCGCACCCGCAAGTGGACCGACAAAGACGGTATTGAGAAATACACCACCGAGATTCGCGCCGACCAGATGCAAATGCTGGGCAGCCGCGAAGGCATGGGCGGCAGCCGCGCAGAAAGCTCAGACGGCGGCGAGCGCCAGAGCAATTCGCGGCCCCCGGCAGCCGCTCCGGCCCAGCGCCCGGCTGGCGCCGCACCGTCCAAAGCCGCCAGCGGTTTTGACGACATGGACGACGACATTCCGTTTTAAAGCGCTTTGTGCGTCCCCAAGGAGCCCGCTTCAATCAAGCGGGCTTTTTTATGGCCGCCTGCCGCAACACCGCATCACGCCAGCGCAACAGCCCCAACGCCAGCACGCCGCTGGCCAACAACCAGAGCGAGACGTGCAGCGCGTTCTGACTGACGGCATACATGACACTCGAATACGCCAGAAACCCACAGGCTGCGCAAAAGACCAACGGCGTGAACGGGTACAGCGGGACACGGAAGGGGCGGACTGCAGCGCTGTCCGTGCGGCGCAACCACATCAGCGCCAGCCCCACCAACAGCAAGAAACTCCAAAACATCGGTGCGGTGAACTCCACCATGGCGCTGAAACCGTCTGCCTCGCGCATGCCTAGCGCAATCAGTCCAAGACTGATCGTCGCCTGCAGCGCATAGGCACGACTGGGGCTGCCCGTTTGGCCTCGCCAAGTGCCAAGCTGGCCCAGGCTGACCCAGTCCCGGCCCAGCGCGTACTTGGTGCGTGCCCCCACCACCATGGTGGCATTGATGCTAGTGAGCGCCGCAACCGCCACGAAAAGCCCCAGCGCTTTTTGCGCCCACGGGCCCCAGGCCAGACCCAGTACATCGGCAGCTGCAGTCTTGCTGGCACCCAAGCCCTGCAAGCCTAGGCCATGCAACAAGGCAGCGTTGACGAGCAGAAACAACGCCGTCAGCAGCGCCATGCTGATCACGATCACGCGGACGATGCTGCGCGGGCCGCCTCGCACTTCGGCCGAGATGTAGGCCGCCTCGCTCCACCCACCAAAAGTAAGCAGAACAAAGACCAGCGCCAGCCCGAGCTGCGACAGAGGCGGGGCGGTTTCAAAAAAAGTGCCGCCGCTGTCACCAGCTTCGACTGAGAAGCCCGCCACCACCACGGCGATCAGGCCCAGTACCTCGAACAAGGTCAGCCACAGCTGGATGCGTGAGGAGGCATGAATGCCCAGCATGTTGACGGCGGTGAGCAGCAGCACAATGGCAATGGCCCAGAGCGCGCTGGAATACGGACCGAGTGACAGCACTTGGCTGAAGTAATCCCCAAACACAAAGGCCAGCAAAGCAATCGCCCCTGGATTGATGATGGTGGCGCGCGCCCAAGCATAAAGAAAGGACACGTTGCGGCCAAAGGCGCGATGCAAAAAATGATAGTCACCGCCCGCATGCGGGTAGGCACAGCAAAGCTCGGCATAACAAAGCGCGCCCATCACGGAAATCAGTGCGCCCAACACCCACACACCCAGGGTCCAACCGACATCGCCACTCAGAGAGGCAACCAGCGCCGGGGTCTTGAAAATACCGGCACCGATGACCATGCCCAAGATCAGGGCGACCGCGCCCAGCGGGCCGAGCAGCCGCTGGGGTTGCTCGGCGAAACCCGGCTCGCTCACCGGCGCCGGGCCTGAATTGGCCGAGTCTGGCCGTAAGCTGTCAATTGACCGGTGAAGCCATCTGCCGTCACAGTGCCGCTGACATTTTGGGCGACCTTGTCACTGCCTAAAAAGTGAAAGCTAAGTTGATTGCCGCGCAATTGAGCACCCAGCACCGGCTGGCTGACACCGGCCATGCTCAACGTACCGCCCACTTGCTGGAATGCCTGCTTCAGGCTGAGTTTGGCTGGCGCGCTGCCTTCCAGCGGTGAGAACTCCCAGTCGCCCTCAACAGTCGCAGGAATGATCCACAAAAATCCCTTTGTATCGCCTGACGAAACGGTCTGGTCTGGCGCCCACTCCACCATATCAAAAGTATTCGAGACGATACGTGTGCCAGGCTTCATCTTCATCAAGGTGGGGCGCAGCTGCAAGTTCAGCTCGGGCAAAAGGTACAAGGTCACCACCGTGGCCTCGCTGAAGTCCTCAACAAAAATATCGCCCCGAATGATCTTCACCTTGTCTGCCACGCCCGCGAGTTGGGTGTTCTTGCGGGCGAAGTCGGCCATCTTCTGGTCGTACTCAATACCGACCGAGCGCGCGCCAAAGCTCTTGGCCGCCGTGATCGCGATCACGCCGTCGCCGGCGCCAAGGTCATAAACGATGTCTTTGGGCGTGACCTCCGCCACCGTCAACAACTTGTCGACCATGTCCTGAGGGGTCGGCAACCACATGACATCCTTGCCGACCTGACCCTTCACGGGCTTGAATCCATCGTCGGGAATAACCGGCATCGCGCAGCCTGCAAGGCCGGCAATTGTCAGAAAAAGAAAGGCAAAGCGACTACAAAAACCCATTTGGTGGCTCCAATCATTAAGATTCCGACGAAGATTACCAGAATGCAATGACTGCTTTAGGCAGCGCCGTTCCTGACATTGCTGCTGTGAATCACACCGCCTCCCAAGCACACCTCGCCCTGGTACAGCACGGCGGATTGGCCGGGCGTGACGGCCCATTGGGCTTGCTTGAAATGCAGCTCGCAATGGGTGACGTTAGTGGAGGCAAGGGTGCAGGCGGCGTCGGCCTGGCGGTAGCGGGTTTTCACGCCCAGCGCCGGGGTGGACTCTAAGGCCGGCGCGCTACCAGAGACCCAGCTGCAGTCTTGCGCGCTGAGTTCGGTGGACTGCAGCCAAGGGTGGTCGTGGCCCTGCACCACCCACAGCGTATTGGTCTCTAAGTCTTTGCGCGCAACA
>CAMBWM010000100.1 GCA_945871335.1 Polaromonas sp. YR568
GGAAATCGCTTGGCGTAATCGTCGTAGGCGGTTTGTGCCCAATCGGGCACACGTTGACCGACCGCGACGATCAGCAGCTTCATGCGCTCCGGGTGGCTTTCTTGGCGGCGACCTTTTTAGGTGCAGCTTTTTTGGCAGCCGGTTTTTTCAGTGCGGCCGTCTTGGCTGCCAGGGTCTTGGGTGCAGCAGTCTTGGCGGCGACCTTGGACGCCGGTTTGGCAGTGGATTTGGCCGGTGCGCGTTTGGCAGCTGGTGATTTGGCCGGAGCCGGTTCGCCACTGGCACGACCGGCTTTTCTGGCGGCATTGCGGGCGATGGTGCGGGCGGCCGTACGACCACCCGGTGCTTGTGCAACTTCGGCCTCGGCAGCGGCCAAAGCAGCAGCGCGTGAGGCTTTGGATACGGGCGCTGCGACGCCGAGTTTGAGCTTGACAGGTTTGTCACCCCAGAGCTCTTCGAGGTGGTAATACTGGCGGATGGTGGGCTGCATGATGTGCGCTACTGCAGCACCGCAATCGACGATGATCCATTCGCCGTTTTCTTCACCTTCAATGCGGGGCTTACCGAAACCGGCTACACGCACTGCGTCGCGCACGCTGGCGGCCAGCGCCTTGGTCTGCCGGTTTGAAGTTCCGGAAGCGACGATCACCCTCTCAAACAGGGAGGTAATGTGTTCTGTATCAAAGACCTGAATGTCCTGCGCCTTGACGTCCTCCAGGCCATCGACGATGGCGCGCTGAAGCTTTTGGATATTTTTAGATGCGCTGATGTTGGTATCGTTCATGCAATGTTGCTCAAGAAATCATAGGGCTGCTCTGGTAGAGCATGTGCTGGGAAATATAAGCCGCCACATCCTGCGGGATCAAACCTTGCAGGTCGGCAGGCACACTGCCAGGCTCTAGGCCCTGAGCCGCCAATCGCAGGCGTATATCGGTCGCGCTCACGGGCATTGCGGGAAATTGCAGGGGCAAATAATCCGGCAAAGCGAGCGGTCGATCGACGGGATGAGCTGAATTGGCAGGCTGCTGCAGACGTTGCGCTACACAAATTGTAGCTATTGCAAGTATATCCTGCCATCTGTGCCAGTCATAGAAGGCCGCCAACTGGTCACCACCGATGACCAGAAAAAGGACACAGCCCGGTTGCTCTGCCAATAAGGCTTCGAGCGTGTCAATGGTGTAGCTCGAGCCCTCACGGCGCTGCTCGCGGTCATCAACAATCACGCCGGGCAGGCCGGAAAAAGCAAGCAAGGCCATGGCCATGCGGTGCTCAGGCGGGGTTAGCGGACGGCTCTTATGCCAGGCGAGACCCGTTGGGATGATCCTGAGCTCGTCGAGCTGAAGCTGCTCTATGGCGGCAGCTGCCAAAGCGACGTGGGCGCAATGCGGCGGGTCAAAGGCACCGCCAAAAACGCCAATTCGTCTGGGCACGGCCTGAGCAGTGTGCTGGCTCAAAGCCAGTCCCTGCGCACCAGGAAGTTGCGCGTCAACGCCGCTTCGGCAGACTCCGGCGGGTCCTCGCGCCTGTAGGACCAGCTGCAAAGCGGCGGCATGGACATCAAGATGGACTCGGTGCGCCCACCCGATTGCAGGCCGAAATGCGTGCCCCTGTCCCACACCAGGTTGAACTCGACATAGCGCCCGCGCCGGTAGAGCTGAAAGTCGCGCTCACGCTGTCCGAAGGACGTGCCCTGACGGGCCTCAACGATGGGCATGTAGGCTGCCAAAAATGAATCGGCCACGCTTTGCAGCATGTCAAAGCTGCGCTCCATGCCCAGTTCGTTGAAATCATCAAAAAAAATGCCGCCAATACCGCGTTGTTCATGCCGGTGCTTGAGACAGAAATACTCGTCGCACCAGAGCTTAAAGCGTGGGTACTTGTCTTCACCATAGGGCGCCAGCGCGTCCTTACAGACCTGGTGAAAATGCACAGCATCTTCTTCAAAAGCGTAATAAGGCGTCAGGTCCATGCCACCGCCAAACCAGCAAACCAGCTCTCCGGAGGCCGGCGTAGCGGCGATCATGCGCACATTCATGTGGACGGTGGGCACATAAGGGTTGCGGGGGTGAAAAACCAGGGAAACGCCCATCGCCTCGAAGGGTGCACCGGCCAACTCAGGACGGTGCTGGGTGGCCGAGGGTGGCAATGAAGCACCGCGCACATGCGAAAAACCACAACCGGCACGCTCAAACACTTTGCCCTGCTCCAGAATTTGCGTCAAGCCGTTTCCTTGAAGCGGTTCGCCAGGCGCTTTTTCCCAAGCGTCAGACGCAAAACTACCGCCGTCTAAATTAGCCACCGCTGAGGTGATGCGCTTTTGCAAACCCAACAGAAATTGTCGGCCAGCTTGCGCAGAGATCTTGTTCATGGTTTTTCCTCTTGCCCCAAGAGTTTGATGGGCGCGGCCTGCCCGGGTCTGTAGCCTTGCACACCTTCGTAGACGAGCGCAATGTCTTGCATGTCTTGCGCGGTGTCCCCGCTCAGATACACGTAGTGCCGCAGCACCAGGATTTTTTTCGAATAATCCAGCGAAGCCAGGGCCAAAGGCACACCGGCCTCCAGAGCCACCCGGTAAAAACCGCTGCGCCAACCCGGCTGGTAACTGCGCGTTCCTTCAGGCGACAAGGCGAGCCAAAAATAACTGGACTCCGTTTTTTTTCGTTGAATCAATGCCACCATTTGGGCGACCACGCCAGAGGCAGCGTTGCGCATGAGCGGAACGCCACCGAGCCAGCGCAGCCAGCGACCAAATACCGGAATGTTAAACAGAGAATCCTTCGCCCAGAACTTCACCTCAATGCCCATGGCCGATTTGAGCAGCATGGCCACAGGGAAATCCCAGTTTGAGGTGTGTGGGTAGAGGATTGCCACGCCTTGCATGGCGGGCAAGCCCTGAAAATCGATTTTCCAGCCCATCCAGCGCAGCAGTTCGCGGGCCAGGCGACTTCCCCGGAATTGAACCGGCATAGCCAAGTCTGTTTTCAGAAGGCTATTGGCCAAAGGAAAATCTGCGCGCATCAGGATTTGATGGCCCGAAAGCCAATGTCATTGCGGTACTGCGCGCCTGCAAACGAGATGCTATCGGCGATTTCATACGCGTGTTTCTGAGCTTCTTTGACCGTGTGTCCCAGCGCGGTCACGCAGAGCACACGGCCTCCCGCGCTCAGCACCTCCCCTTTGCCGCCCTGCCCTGGCTGCGGAGTCACGGTGCCGGCATGAAAAACCATGGCATTGGCCTGCTTCAAACTGTCTAAGGAAGGCAGCCCCGTGACGAGGTCGCCCTTGCGCGGGTTCAGCGGGTAGCCATGCGCAGCCATCACCACACCCAAAGCTGGGCGACGGTCCCAATCCAATTCGATCTGGTCAAGCTGACCCGAGGTCGCGGCCATCATCACGTCAAACAAATCGGACTTCAAGCGCATCATGATTGGCTGGGTCTCGGGGTCCCCCATGCGGCAGTTGAATTCCAGTGTTTTGGGTTGCCCCTGGGCATCGATCATGAGGCCGGCGTACAAAAAACCTGTGAAAGGAATTCCGTCTTGCGCCATGCCTTTGATGGTGGGCAAGATGATCTCGCGCATCGCACGGGCATGGATTTGTGGGGTGACGACCGGGGCCGGCGAGTAAGCGCCCATCCCGCCGGTGTTGGGTCCGGTGTCACCATCAAGCAGGCGCTTATGGTCTTGGCTGGTGGCCAGCGCAGTGACATTTTTACCGTCACACATAACGATGAAGCTGGCCTCTTCGCCTTGTAAAAACTCTTCAATGACAACGCGAGCGCCGCCCTCGTTGTGTGTCACGCCCAAGGGGTTGACGCCGGTCTCGGGGGCCAGCATGAAGTCAACCGCCTCATGCGCCTCGGCCAGCGACATGGCCACCACCACGCCCTTGCCGGCGGCCAGGCCGTCCGCCTTGACCACAATGGGCGCGCCTTTTTGGTCGACATAAGCGTGCGCGGCCAGCGGGTCGCTGAAGGTTTCGTAATCCGCCGTTGGGATACCGTGACGTTTCATGAAGGCCTTGGAAAAAGCCTTGGAACTCTCCAGTTGCGCCGCGGCCCGGGTGGGACCGAACACCCGCAGGCCGTGGGCCCGGAATTCGTCCACGATGCCGGCGGCCAAGGGCTGTTCGGGTCCAACTACCGTCAATGCAATTTTTTCTGTCTGAGCCCAGCTGCGCAAAGCCTGTATGTCAGTGATGGCGATGTTTTCAAGCCGGCTATCAAGCACCGTACCGCCGTTGCCGGGCGCCACATAAACCGCCTGGACTTTGGGGGACTGCGCCATTTTCCAGGCTAGCGCATGTTCGCGTCCACCGCCGCCCACAACCAAAACTTTCATTATTTTACTTTCAATATAGTGTGCTGCCCGCTCACACAGGCGCCGTGCAACCAGTCATCAATTAGAAATGGCTGCGTTATGAAAGACATCCTGGGTGTCGTCCAAGTCTTCCAGAATGTCGAGCAATCTTTGCATTTTGGCGGCGTCGTCTCCTGCCAGATCAATCATGTTGTCAGCCCGCATGGTGACTTCAGCCATTTCTGGTGTCAGACCAGCGGCACTTAGCGCGTTTCTGACTTTCTCAAATTCCGTATAGGGTGTGAGCACTTCGATGGCGCCTTCATCGTCCGTGATGACGTCGTCAGCGCCGGCTTCCAAGGCGACTTCCATGACTTTTTCTTCACTCACGCCGGGCGCAAAAATCAACTGACCGCAATGCTTGAATTGAAACGCAACAGAACCTTCCGTGCCCATATTTCCCCCATGCTTTGAAAAAGCATGCCGTACCTCAGCCACGGTACGCACGCGGTTGTCGGTCATGCAGTCAACGATGATGGCCGCACCACCGATGCCGTAGCCTTCATAGCGCACTTCTTCGTACTGCACGCCCTCCAGGCTGCCGGTGGCCTTGGCGATGCCGTATTTGACGTTTTCAGCAGGCATATTGGCTGCCTTGGCCTTGTCAACGGCCAGACGCAGACGCGGGTTGGTGCCCAAATCACCGCCTCCCATGCGGGCAGCGACCATGATCTCGCGCATCACCCGGGTCCAGATGCGTTGACGTTTTTCGTCCTGCCGGCCCTTGCGGTGTTGAATATTCGCCCATTTACTGTGTCCGGCCACGAGATGTCCTTCTGGAGGGGGTGAATTGATTTAATCTTGTGTGCATTTTACTTTTCGCCCACTGCATACCCGAAGAGTGGCCAAAAGATAATTGAAACACGCCCAAATCCGGTAGCAGGCAGACTTAAACCATGAACACTCAACCTATAACAAGCCCAGCAGTGACCAGCACCGGGGTGACCGTTATCACCCACCCGCTGGTTCAACACAAGCTCACACTGATGCGCCGCAAAGACGCCAGCACCAGCACCTTTCGCACCTTGCTCAATGAGCTGAGCATGCTGATGGCCTATGAGGTCACGCGCGACATGCCGGTTCAACTGGTCGAGATCCAAACTCCGCTGGAGACTATGCAAGCGCCCATGATTGACGGCAAAAAACTAGTTTTTGTGTCGATTCTGCGGGCTGGCAACGGTATCTTAGAAGGCATGCTCAGCGTGGTGCCAGGAGCCCGGGTCGGGCATATCGGGCTGTACCGGGACCCTCAAACCCTGCAGGCCGTGGAGTACTACTTCAAAATGCCCCAGGACATGCAAGCGCGCGATGTGTTGGTGGTGGATCCGATGCTGGCCACTGGTAATTCGGCCGCGGCTGCGATCACGCGGCTCAAGCAACTCAAACCCAGGTCCATCAAGTTCGTTTGCCTGCTGACCTGCCCTGAGGGTATTGCCGCCCTGCAAAAAGCCCACCCCGATGTGCCCATTTTCACCGCAGCCATAGACCGCCAGATCAATGAACACGGCTACATCTTGCCTGGCCTGGGCGATGCAGGCGACCGAATCTTCGGGACGCAGTAGGCCCACTTGCGCCCTGGCTTCAGCTTAGCTTGATCCAGGGCAAATAGGCATTTCAGTGCCTGAGAGAAAATAGCCACATGCACTTGACCCGGTTGTCCGGTACGTTTCGCTAACGCCCACCCCAGAACATGTCCGAATTCCTGACTGCCGCTCTTTACAAATTTGTCGATCTTCCCGACTTTGAGCAACTGCAAGCGCCCTTACAGGCTTTTTGCGAGACCCATGATGTTCGGGGCACGCTGCTGTTGGCTTCAGAAGGCATCAACGGCACCATTGCCGGTCCGCCGGCCGGTGTGCGGGCGGTGCTGGCGCATTTGCGCACAGACCCACGCCTCGCCAACCTGGAACACAAAGAGGCGGTCTGCAGCAAAGCGCCTTTTTACCGGATGAAAGTGCGACTCAAGCGCGAAATAGTCACCCTGGGCGTTGAAGGCATCAACCCCAACCGAATGGCTGGCCAGTATGTCAAACCCCAGGAATGGAACGCCTTGATCCAAAACCCCGAGGTCGTCCTGATTGACACCCGCAATGACTACGAAGTCGCCATCGGCAGCTTTGAAGGCGCTATCAACCCGGCCACCACCAGCTTTTCAGAGCTGCCTCAGTGGGTAGAAAAAGAAATGGGGCCGAACGGTTGCCTGCAAGAAAAAAACGGCAAAAAACCCAAAGTCGCCATGTTTTGCACAGGCGGCATACGCTGTGAAAAATCAACTGCATTCATGCGCACCCTGGGATTTGAAGAGGTTTACCACCTCGAGGGCGGGATTTTGAAGTACCTGGAAACCGTGCCGCAAACGCAAAGCAGCTGGCGTGGCGAGTGCTTTGTATTTGACGAGCGCGTCTCGGTAGACCATCAGCTGCAACCCGGCCACTTTGAGCTGTGCCGATCCTGCCGCGACCCGGTCAGTGCGGAAGACAAGCTCTCTGCGCTCTACGTGCAGGGCGTGAGTTGTCCGGGCTGTCACGACAAAACCAGCGAGGCGCAAAAAGAGGGCTTTCGAGAGCGCCAGCGCCAGATCGCCTTTGCACAGCAACGCAATGAACGGCACATCGGTGCCAAGCGCGGCCCGGCTCTGCGGGATGGCAAAGCTTGAAGATGCCCGGGACGTTGCCAATTTTTTACTCTTTTCGGCGCTGTCCTTACGCCATGCGGGCTAGGCTGGCACTGGCCGTCAGCGGCCATGCCTGCGAGCTGCGAGAGGTCGTACTCAAAGCCAAACCGGCCGAACTTTTAGCAGCCTCGCCCAAAGCCAGTGTGCCTGTGCTGGTGTTAACAAACGGCGAAGTGATAGACCAAAGCCTGGACATCATGCGCTGGGCTCTGGGTCACAGCGACCCCGCACAGTGGCTGCCTAACGAGCCACAGGCGGCGCAAGTTCTGGCGATCATTGAGGACTGCGAGCAGACCTTCAAGCACCACCTGGACCGCTACAAATACCCGGGCCGCTACGCAGACTCTGAGCCTCTGGCGCACCGCAGTGCTGCAGCCGGCTGGTTAATCGGTCTTGAGCAGCAATTGGCCGGGGCTGGCTGGCTTTTCGGTGCCAAATCTGGACTGGCCGACATGGCCATCGCGCCCTTTGTGCGGCAGTTCGCCCAGACCGACCCTGAGTGGTTTGCCGCTCAGGACTGGCCCGGCCTGCGCACATGGCTGAACGCCATCGTGACCAGCGCCTTGTTTGGCAGCGTGATGCACAAATACCCGCCCTGGCAAAGCGGCGCCGACACCGTTGTTTTTGCACCCGACCTTGCAAATCTAAAGGTCTGACGCGTTCCCAAAAAGAAAAGCCTGCCGAAAAGGATTCAGCAGGCTTTTTCAGTTTTTAGCAGTTCAATCTGCCGTGGCCTGCTCGGGTTCGGGCTTGGCCTTGCCCTCTTTCTTGGGCAGCGGCTGAATATCAAGCTTGACCTCGCCGGACTCGACACCCTTTTCGTCCTTGGTAACGTCCATGTCCACCGTCAGGCGGCCACCATCAATCAAGCGGCCGAACAACAGTTCGTCGGCCAGCGCACGACGGATCGTGTCCTGGATCAGGCGCTGCATCGGGCGTGCACCCATGAGTGGATCGAAACCCTTCTTGCCCAAGAATTTGCGCAGCACGTCGGTGAAGGTAACTTCGACTTTCTTCTCAGCCAACTGTGTTTCGAGTTGCAGCAGGAACTTGTCAACCACCCGCAAAATGACAGTTTCGTCCAGGGCCTTGAAACTCACAGTGGCGTCTAGACGGTTGCGGAACTCCGGCGTGAACAAGCGCTTGATATCGGCCATCTCGTCGCCTGCTTCGCGCGGGTTGGTGAAGCCAATCGTGGACTTGTTCATGGTCTCGGCACCGGCGTTGGTCGTCATGATGATGAT
>CAMBWM010000101.1 GCA_945871335.1 Polaromonas sp. YR568
GCAAAGCGCTGCGCGTCGATCGTTGCCGATGTGATGATGACCTTGAGGTCGGGCCGGCGCGGCAAGAGCTGGCGCAGGTAGCCCAGCAGAAAGTCGATGTTCAGGCTGCGTTCGTGCGCCTCGTCAATGATGATGGTGTCGTAGGCGCGCAGCAGCGGGTCGGTTTGCGTCTCGGCCAGCAAGATGCCGTCGGTCATCAGCTTGACCGATGCGTCCCGGCTCAGGCGGTCCTGAAAGCGCACTTTGAAGCCGACCACCTCGCCCAGCGGCGTCTTGAGTTCTTCGGCAATGCGCTTGGCCACGCTGGAGGCGGCGATACGCCGGGGCTGCGTGTGGCCGATCAGCGGACCGCGTCCGCCGGGGTAATTGAGCTTGCCTCGGCCCATGGCCAGGGCGATCTTGGGCAGCTGGGTGGTCTTGCCCGAGCCGGTTTCACCGCAGACGATGACGACCTGGTGCGCGGCAATAGCAGCCGTGATTTCGTCGCGCTTGCCCGACACAGGCAGCGATTCGGGGAACTCAATGACCAAGGATGGGGGTGAAATAGCAGACAAGCAGGCAACTTAGGTGAAAATCGGCACAAAGGTTTTGATAGCAAAGCCTCTTCATACAAAGAAACCATGTCCGCCGTATTTAATTTTACCTTTGTGCCCTGGTTCCGCTCGGTGGCTCCTTACATCCACCTGCACCGGGGTAAGACCTTTGTGGTCGGCATGGCCGGCGAAGCTATTGCGGCCGGTAAGCTGGCGCATATTGCGCAGGACTTGGCGCTGATCCAGAGCATGGGCGTGAAGATCGTGCTGGTGCACGGCTTTCGACCGCAAGTCAATGAACAACTAGCCGCCAAGGGCCATGAGGCACAGTACTCGCACGGCATGCGCATTACTGATTCTGTGGCGCTGGACTGCGCGCAAGAGGCCGCCGGCCAGCTGCGCTACGAGATTGAAGCCGCCTTCAGCCAGGGCCTGCCCAACACCCCCATGGCCGGCTCAACAGTGCGCGTGATCTCGGGCAACTTCATCACCGCCCGGCCGGTGGGCATTGTCGACGGGGTGGACTTTAAGCACTCCGGCCTGGTGCGCAAGGTGGACACCGTTGGGATTCGGCGTACGCTGGAATTTGGCTCGATGGTGCTGCTCTCACCCTTTGGCTTTTCGCCGACCGGAGAAGCTTTTAACCTGACCATGGAAGAAGTCGCCACCAGCGTGGCCATTGAGTTGCAGGCCGACAAACTGATTTTTCTGACCGAAATACCCGGCATCCGGCTGCACCCGGGCGAGCCGCTCAGTGACGACAACCCGATAGACACCGAACTGCCGCTGGCTGCCGCTAAAAAGCTACTGGCTGATCTCCCTGACGCCAAACAACCGAGCGACACGGCCTTTTATTTGCAGCACTGCGTCAAAGCCTGCCAGCATGGTGTCGAACGCAGTCACATCCTGCCCTTTGCCACCGACGGCGCCCTGCTGCTCGAAATCTATGTGCACGACGGCATCGGCACGATGGTGATTGATGAAAAGCTCGAAAGCCTGCGCGAAGCCACCATCGACGATGTTGGCGGGATTTTGCAGCTGATCGAGCCCTTTGAACAAGACGGCACCCTGGTCAAGCGTGACCGCACCGAGATTGAACGCGACGCCGGGCAGTACACAGTGATAGAGCACGACGGCGTGATCTTCGGCTGTGCGGCGCTTTACCCTTACCCGGAGGCCAAAACCGGTGAAATGGCAGCGCTGACGGTGTCGCCGCACACACAAAGCCAGGGAGACGGCGAGCGCATTCTCAAGCGGGTCGAGCAGCGCGCCCGCGCTGCCGGCCTGCAAAGTATCTTTGTGCTGACCACCCGCACCATGCACTGGTTTTTAAAGCGCGGCTTCAAACCGGCTGAGATAGATTGGCTGCCAGAAGCGCGCATGCGCAAGTACAACTTGAACCGCAAGAGCCAGGTGCTGGTCAAACAACTGGGACCTTGAGCACGGGCCTGGTGCCGGGGCCGATGAGTTGGCCGCCTAGTTACGCCGGCGCCACAAGCTGCGCAAGAGAACCAGCGCTACAAATGTAATAGCAGCAAAAGCCAAAAATGACCAGTTGGCAATCGACAAATTCAAAAATGTCCAGTCCACCTTGCTGCAGTCGCCGCTGCCTTTGAAAATCATCGGGATGGCGCGCTGCAGGGGAAATGTCTCGATCATTCCGTAGAAATCTCGGCCGCAAGAGGCGATTTGGGGCGGGTACAGCTGCAGCCAGCTTTGCCGGGCGGCCACAAAAGCCCCGAAAAGTGTGGCCACTGTGAGCAAGGTCAGACCTGTCAAAAGCGAAGCCGGTTTGCGCCCGAATGAAGACAATCCAGCGATCAACATCACCAGCAACAGGGCGTAACGCTGAACAATGCACATCGGGCAAGGTTCAAGCCCGACCCCATGCTGCAGATACAGACCAAAAGCCAGCATCAACAAACTGACCAGCGCAATCAAGACCAATGCACGGCGAGGCAAAAGGGTTCTGCGGTCAGAAAACATGGGGAAATGACAGCCGGTTAAGCAGCGCACGTCGTTCAAGAACGCTTAGTGCGCAGCCCGCAACGCGGGAATTTGTGAAATTACTGTTTGCCGGCAGCAGCGTTGCTGATCGTTTCATCCAACGCCTTGCATGATGGCGCGCAAACGGCCTGGGCTTTGCCCAGCACTTTGCGGGTACCCATCATCGAGCGCGGGCGATGCTTGCCGCACATGAAACAGGACATGGTCGCGCTGCCAAAAGAGGTGGTTGCCACAAAGGGCGAGCCGGAAACTTTGGATTTGTAGCGCAGGCCGTCAGGTAGAACGGCGGTTTTGGTTTCAGATCTTGCCACGGGCGGTGCCTACTTTCGGTTAACGCTCAAAGCGTTGTGGGGCTTGCATAGCTTGACTTAAAAAACCACGGTATTTTTAAGCTTTTTCAAGTTTTGAACCTCATTTTAGCGCTGAACGCCCAAACTCGACCTGAGAAGCTTGTAAGTTTAGTGGGCGGCATCGCAAAACGGCATGGCACAGGGGCAAAACCGCCCGAAAGGTGGCGCGCCGGCAAAGGTCCATAAAATAGAGAACTTATCCGGGCGCTGATCCACTTTGGCCCTTTTGCTTTTAAGAAAGAATTTCATGGCACGCCTTGTCAACTGCATCAAACTCGGCACGCAAGCCGAAGGGCTTGATTTACCCCCCTACCCCGGCCCGCTGGGCAAGCGCATTTGGGAAGAAGTCAGTAAGCCAGCCTGGGCCGAGTGGATGAAACAGCAAACCATGCTGGTCAATGAAAATCGGTTGAACCTGGCAGACGCGCGTGCCCGCCAATACCTGGCCCGGCAGATGGAAAAGCACTTTTTTGGCGACGGAGCAGACGCCGTGGCTGGCTACGTTCCGCCACCGGCTTGAAGCCTTGTCGCCCGCGCTGATGGCGTGCCTGGACGGCACAGCTTTCAGCCCGTGCTTTCGCAAGCGCTTGCGCCGCTCATAAGGCGGCAGCGTGCAGACACACCCCCTTTTTCTGCAAGGCTGCGGTTTACCGCAGGCCTGGACCGGCCAGTCGCAATGGTGCGTTTTGGAAACCGGTTTTGGCATAGGTTTGAACTTTCTGAGCACCTGGCAAGCCTGGAAAGCCGACCCCGATCGGCCCCGCATCTTGCACTTTGTTGCCTGCGAGCCATTTCCGCCCAGCCGCTGTGATTTGCTTAAAGCCGCAGCCGACCTGCCCGGGCTTTTGCCATTGGCGCAGCTACTGGCGGCGCAGTGGCATGGTTTGCTGCCAGGCCTGCTCCGGCTGAGTTTTGAAGACGGCCACGTGCTGCTGAGCTTGGGGATCGGAGATGCCCAAGACATGCTCAAGGCGCAAACTCTGGCAGCAGACAGCGTTTTTCTCACCGGCTTGAGCCCGCAGCACCAGCCGCCCGCGTGGGATCTCAACACGCTCAAAGCTGTGGCCCGTTGTTGCCGACGCGGTACCCGGCTGGCCGCCCTGGAGGTGGCGCCTGGCGTGTTGGAAGGCCTCAAACAATGTGGTTTTGAAGTCATCAACTCCCCCTGCTTGCCAGCGGATCAGCGCATGCTGCACGCAGCTTTCAACCCCAGCTGGGAACCTAAAACCCGGCGAAATGTCCGCAAGCCTTTGTTCAGAGAATCCATGCGCTGCGTGGTGATTGGGACCGGTTTGGCCGGTGCGGCGTGCGCCGCCAGCCTGGCCAGACGCGGCTGGCAGGTGACGGTGCTTGACGCCCGCAAGGCTGTGGCTGGTGGTGCATCCGGCTTGCCGGTGGGTATCCTGGCGCCGCATGTTTCGCCGGATGACAGCGCCTTGTCACGCCTGTCGCGCCAGGGTTTGCGCGCCACCTGGCAAATAGCCCGCAGCCAGTTGCGCGAAGGCTTGGACTGGCAGGCCAGCGGTGTTTTGCAGCGCCGTTTTGACAGCAGTGGCGCCCTGCCAGCTGACTGGCCGGAAGCAGGCGAGACCTGGAGCCGTTTTGCCACTGCGGCAGACGGTGCAATGCCCGCGCCCGACTGCGCTTTATGGCATGGCGCGGGGGGTTGGATCAAACCGCAAAAGCTGGTTCATGCGCTTCTCGCCGGGGCAGGCATCCGCACCTTACTGGGGGTAGACATAGACAGATTGCAACGCATGCCGGGGGTTGAGCCGCTCTGGCAGGTTCAAACAGCTTCGGGCCAATGCATCGCCGAAGCCACACTGGTGGTGCTCGCGGCCGGCTTTGACAGTGCGGCCTTGATCAACAGAAGTCGTGTGGCCCATAGCTCGGTCACAGCCATGCCCTTACAAGCCATACGCGGCCAGCTAGCCTGGGGTGTGGCACCCCGGGACGCTATCCTGCCGGCCAGTCCGGTGAACGGTGACGGTAGCTTCATTCCTTCTTTTCCTGCCCCACAAGACCCGGCCAGCCAGTCGGGGCAAGACCTGGTGTCACATTGGTTGATGGGCGCCAGTTTTGAGCGTGACGTTAGCAATGACGACATAAAGGCCGCCGATCAGCTGGCACTTTTAGGCCGCTTAAGGCATTTACTGCCCGCCACAGCGGCCTCCCTGACACCTGCGTTTGAGGACGGGCAGGCACGGGCCTGGGTCGGCGTGCGGTGCGCGTCACCCGATCATTTGCCTCTGGTAGGTGCGCTGGACGAGACCGCCCTGCCTGGCGTTCATGTTTGCACCGCCTTGGGCTCTCGCGGTCTGACGTTTGCCCTGCTGTGCGCTGAGCTGCTGGCAGCCTGGCTGCATGACGAGCCGCTGCCGGTCGAAAAACGGCTTGCCGGCTCATTACGCGCCAGTCGATTTCAAAAGATCTGAGCCCGTGTCTTTCGCTTGAATAAGCTAATGCGCATAAGCGTAGAAGAAAACTGTCGTTTGAGTTGACGCAGGCTTCTTCTACAGTTGCCGCTTATGCATGAGTTCGCTTTTATTTTGTCCGGTTTTGCCGTGGGCCTGATTGTCGGCTTGACCGGTGTGGGTGGCGGCTCGTTGATGACGCCTTTGCTGATTTTCGGCTTTGGTATCAAGCCATATATGGCCATTGGCACTGATTTACTCTTTGCGGCCTTCACCAAAATGGGCGGCACCGTGAGTCTGGCGCGCCGTCGTCTGGTGCCTTGGCGCCTGGTGGCCGCGCTCAGTATGGGGAGCATTCCGGCCGCCTTGGCCACGCTCTACGTCTTGCACTGGATGGGCCCGGCCAACCCATTGGTGCAAAAAACCATGACATTGACGCTGGGCGTCGCTTTGCTCATGACCGCGCTCGCCACCATGTACAAGGCCATAAGGGGCAAGCAGGTGCCGCGCCAGATAGCGCCCGACCAATTGGCGTCAGCAACCCGGCCTCGCCACTGGAGCTTGCCGCTTTTTTTTGGTGCCTTGATTGGCACGCTGGTCACGCTCACCTCGGTGGGCGCCGGTGCGATTGGCGTCACTGCGCTGATGCTGCTTTACCCTTTGCTGCCGCTGCCACGCATTGTGGCAGCCGACATTGCTTACGCCGTACCACTGACTTTGGTGGCTGGATTGGGTCATGCATCTTTGGGCTCTGTTGACTGGCCGCTGCTGGGCTTGCTGTTGACCGGCTCTTTGCCGGGTATCTGGCTGGGCTCGCAACTGGTTCACAAAACGCCCGACCGCGTCATTCGCTCACTCTTGTCCCTGTTGCTGACTTATGCCGGCGTCAAACTGATTGCTATCTGATTTTTTAATGCTGCGACATGTACCAATACACAGAATTTGACCGTGCCTTCGTGCAGGCACGGGCCGACCAGTACCGCGACCAACTCAACCGCTGGCAGGCCGGGCAGCTGCCTGAAGATGAATTCCGACCGCTGCGCTTGCAAAACGGCTGGTACGTGCAGCGCTATGCCCCCATGCTGCGGGTGGCCGTGCCTTATGGCGAACTCTCCAGTGCCCAGTTGCGCGTGCTGGCCAAAATTGCCCGCGACTACGACCAACCGCAGCCCGAGTTACTGCGCGCCGCCCAAGCCAAGCAGGATTTGCTGGGGCCGGTGCAAAGCGGCGAGCGCTCCATTAGCTCCAAGCTGAGCACTGGCTACGGGCACTTCACGACGCGCCAGAACGTGCAGTACAACTGGATCCCGCTGGACAAATCGGCCGACGTGATGGACCTGCTGGCCAGCGTCAACATGCACGGCATCCAGACCAGCGGCAACTGCATCCGCAACATCACCAGCGATGAGCTTGCTGGCATTGCGGTGGACGAAATTGCCGACCCGCGTCCCTTTGGCGAAATCTTGCGCCAGTGGAGCACGCTGCACCCCGAGTTCGCATTTTTGCCGCGTAAATTCAAAATTGCGATCAGCGGCGCATTGGAGGACCGCGTAGCCACCGCCTGGCATGACGTCGGCCTGTACCTGATCCGTAATGCCGAAGGCGAACTCGGTTTCAAAGTGCAAGTCGGCGGCGGCATGGGCCGCACCCCCGTCATCGGCACGGTAATCCGCGAGTTTTTGCCTTGGCACCAGGTGATGAACTACATCGAAGCCATCGTGCGCGTGTACAACCGCTACGGCCGGCGCGACAACATTTACAAAGCGCGTATCAAGATTCTGGTCAAGGCCGAAGGCCAGCGCTACTTCGACGACGTGGAAGCCGAGTACCGCCAGATCATGGACCACGACGGTGGCCCGCACACCATCACGCAGGCGGAGCTGGACCGCGTCACCGCCTGCTTTGTGCCGCCGGCCCTGAACTGCGACCGCAAGAGCGCCCAAGCAAAAATTGCCAATATCCTGCGAGCCGCCGCTGAGGACGATATCGAGTTCGGCCGCTGGCTAAAGCAAAACGTGCGCGCACACAAAAATCCGGACTTACGCGCTGTCACACTGTCCTTTAAGCGCATGGGTCAGGCGCCTGGCGACGCCACTGCCGACCAACTCGCAGTGGCAGCTGAGCTGGCTGAACAGTTCAGCGCCGGCGAGGTGCGCGTGACGCATGACCAGAACCTGCTTTTGCCCTGGGTGGCTTGCGACCAGTTGCCCGAGCTCTGGCGCGCAGCCCGCAAGGCCGGTTTTGCCAAGCCCAATATCCGCTTGCTGACCGACATGATCGCCTGCCCAGGCGGCGATTTTTGTTCTCTGGCCAATGCGCGCTCGATCCCTATTGCCGAGGCCATTACAGAGCGTTACCAGGACATGGACGAGCTGCACGACCTGGGCGAGATTGACCTGCATATCAGCGGCTGCATCAACTCCTGCGGTCACCACCACAGCGGCCACATTGGCATTCTGGGCGTGGACAAAGACGGCCTCGAGTGGTACCAGGTATCGCTGGGCGGCGCTGACGGCTCAACTCTGAGCGGAGCGGCAGTGCCAGGCAAGGTGGTCGGCCCCTCGTTCTCGGCCTCAGAAGTGCCTGAAGTCATCCAAGCCGTGCTTGAAACCTACCGCCAGCAGCGCGAAACAGGGGAGACTTTCATCGCCACGCTGCGCCGTGTCGGCATGGAGCCCTACAAGGCCGCCGCCAAAGCCGCCCGTCTGCCGGCCGCGGTTTGATACGACTAAAAAAACAGATATGAAGTTACTCACCACCAACGAGCACCAAGAGGCCGGCTTGCAACCCACGGCCGTGCAACTGGCCAACGATGCTGACCCGATGAGTCTGCCGCTGGCGGGCGTGCTGCGCATTGACCTGAATTTCCCGAAGTTCACCGACGGCCGCGCCTACAGCCAGGCTTTTTTGCTGCGCCG
>CAMBWM010000102.1 GCA_945871335.1 Polaromonas sp. YR568
GCGCGTCTCGTGCGGCAAGATCACATCGTCAATAAAGCCGCGGCTGCCCGCCACAAAGGGGTTGGCAAAACGCGCCTTGTACTCAGCCTCTTTGGCCGCCAGCTTGACCGGGTCGCCCTTGTCTTCACGGAAAATGATCTCCACCGCGCCCTTGGCACCCATCACCGCAATCTCGGCGTTGGGCCAGGCAAAGTTCACATCGCCGCGCAAATGCTTGGAAGCCATCACGTCATACGCCCCGCCGTAGGCTTTGCGCGTGATAACGGTGATTTTTGGCACCGTGCACTCGGCGTAGGCGTAAAGCAGCTTGGCGCCGTGCTTGATGATGCCGCCGTACTCCTGGCTGGTGCCGGGCATGAAGCCGGGCACATCCACAAAGGTGATGACCGGAATATTGAAGGCATCGCAAAAGCGCACAAAGCGCGCCGCCTTGACCGAGCTCTTGATGTCCAGGCAGCCGGCCAGTACCAGCGGTTGGTTGGCGACGATGCCGACCGACTGGCCTTCCATGCGGGCAAAGCCGATGATGATGTTCTTGGCGTACTCGGGCTGGATCTCGAAGAAATCACCGTCATCCACCGTCTTGGTGATGAGCTCCTTCATGTCATAAGGCTTGTTGGCGTTTTCAGGCACCAGTGTGTCCAGACTCATGTCCATTCGCTTGGCCGGGTCTGCGCTGGGGCGCACCGGGGCTTTTTCACGGTTGTTCAGAGGCAGGTAGTTGTAGAGCCGGCGCAGCATCAGCAGCGCTTCAACATCGTTCTCAAAAGCCAGATCGGCCACGCCACTTTGCGTGGTGTGGGTGATGGCGCCGCCCAGCTCTTCTGCAGTCACTTCCTCATGCGTGACAGTCTTGACCACTTCAGGCCCGGTCACAAACATGTAGCTCGAGTCTTTGACCATGAAGATGAAGTCGGTCATGGCCGGTGAATACACCGCACCACCGGCCGAAGGGCCCATGATCATGCTGATCTGCGGGATCACACCGCTGGCCATCACATTGCGCTGAAACACATCGGCATAACCACCCAGCGATGCGACTCCTTCCTGGATGCGCGCACCGCCCGAGTCATTCAGGCCGATCACCGGCGCGCCGACCTTCATGGCCTGGTCCATCACCTTGCAGATTTTCTCGGCATGGGCTTCAGACAAGGCGCCGCCAAATACCGTGAAGTCCTGGCTGAAAACGAAAACCAGCCGGCCGTTGATCATGCCGTAGCCGGTGACCACGCCATCGCCGGGAATCTTGTTGTCTTGCATGCCGAAGTCGGCACAGCGGTGCTCGACGAACATGTCCCACTCTTCAAAGGTGCCCTCGTCGAGCAGCACTTCCAGCCGCTCGCGCGCCGTCAGCTTGCCTTTGCCGTGTTGCGCATCAATGCGTTTTTGTCCACCGCCCAAACGTGCAGCCGCACGTTTTTGCTCAAGCTGTTCCAAAATGGGCTGCATGGATTTTCTCTTTTAATGTGTCGTTGAAGTTGGTAAAACGCTCAGCTGCGCGACGCATGCTGGGTGTGCGCCGCCAATAACTCACGCGCTGCGCTTGAAGCGGGCAACTGACCGCTGGCCACTTGCGCAGCCAGCGTGGGCAACAAACTGGCCACCGCCGTGTCTTGCTTGAAAGCAGTTTTGAGGCCGGCATCGATACGCTCCCACATCCAAGCCAGCGATTGCTGTTGGCGCCGTTGAGCCAGCAGCCCGTTGGCAGTTTGCAACTCACGAAAGCGGCTTACCGCCGTCCAGAATTCATCAACGCCTTTGTTGTGCAGTGCACTGAGCTGAAGCACTTGCGGATGCCAGTGCTGGTCATACACCTCGGCTTGGGCCTTGCCCATAGCGTTGTTCACCAGACCAAACAGTCGCATGGCTGAAGTAATTTGTGCCTGGGCGCGCATGGCGGCATCGGCGTCAATGTCAGCCTTGTTGATGACCACCAGGTCGGCGAGCTCCATCACGCCTTTTTTTATCGCTTGCAAGTCGTCGCCCGCGTTGGGCAGTTGCATCAGTACAAACATGTCGGTCATATTGGCCACTGCAGTCTCAGACTGGCCCACACCGACAGTCTCGACAATCACTACGTCATAGCCGGCAGCCTCGCAAACCAGCATGGCTTCACGAGTTTTCTCTGCCACACCGCCCAGCGTGCCACTGGACGGGCTGGGCCGGATGTAGGCGCGCTCATGCACAGATAACTGCTCCATGCGCGTCTTGTCACCCAGAATGGAACCGCCTGAAACGGTGGAGGAAGGGTCAATGGTCAGTACCGCCACACGGTGGCCGCGGGTAATCAGGTTCAGGCCCAAGACTTCGATAAAAGTCGATTTACCCACCCCCGGCACGCCGCTGATGCCCAGGCGCAAGGCCTGACCGGTGCGCGGCAGCAAGGCAGTCAGCAATTCATCAGCCTGCTTCCTGTGGTCTTCACGCGTGGACTCCAGCAACGTGATGGCCTTGGCAACAGCACGACGTTGCACCATCGGGCTGGCAGCCTTCAGAATATCAGCGGCAATGATGTCTGAGGAAATAGGGCTCATGAAATTTGCTGGTGAAGCGGCACTTAAAAAATCAGCCCAAGGCTTTTTTGATCTGCTCGAGCACATCCTTGGCACTCGCCGGTATCGGCGTGCCCGGGCCATAAATGCCTTTGACGCCGGCCTCGTAAAGCATTTCGTAGTCTTGCTTGGGAATCACGCCGCCGACGAAAACAATGATGTCGTTAGCGCCTTGCTTTTTAAGTTCTTCAATGATGGCCGGCACCAAAGTCTTATGGCCTGCCGCGAGCGTGCTCACACCGACTGCGTGCACGTCGTTCTCGATGGCTTGGCGCGCGCACTCTTCGGGTGTCTGAAATAGCGGGCCCATGTCCACGTCAAAACCTAAGTCGGCAAAGGCCGTCGCCACCACTTTGGCGCCGCGGTCATGGCCGTCCTGCCCCAGCTTAGAGATCATCACGCGCGGGCGTCTTCCCTGAGCTTGTGCGAAGGCGTTGATTTCGGTCTTGAGGTTTTCCCAGCCTTCGGCCGAGTCATAAGCAGCAGCGTACACACCAGTCACCTTTTGCGTATCGGCGCGGTGGCGCCCGTAAACTGATTCGAGCGCGTCACTGACTTCGCCCACGGTAGCGCGCAGGCGCATGGCCTGAATGCACAAGTCCAGCAGGTTACCGGAGTTACTTTCAGCGGCCGCTGTGAGTGCGGCCAGCGCAGCTTGCACGCCGGCGCTGTCGCGACCGGCCTTGATGGTTTTCAGGCGGGCGATTTGCCCGTCGCGCACGGCCACGTTGTCAATGTCGCGCGCCTCAATCGCGTCTTCGGTTTGGAGCTTGTACTTGTTGACGCCGACGATGACGTCGCGACCGCTGTCGATGCGGGCCTGCTTTTCTGCGGCGGCTGCCTCGATCTTGAGTTTGGCCCAGCCGCTGTCCACGGCTTTGACCATGCCACCCATGGCTTCAACTTCTTCAATGATTTTCCAGGCGGCGTCGGCCATGTCCTGCGTGAGCTTTTCCATCATGTAGCTGCCAGCCCAGGGGTCGATCACATTCGGAATGTGGGTTTCTTCCTGAATGATCAGCTGCGTGTTGCGGGCAATGCGCGAGCTGAACTCGGTCGGCAGCGCAATGGCTTCGTCAAAGCTGTTGGTGTGCAGGCTTTGCGTGCCGCCAAACACGGCGGCCATGGCCTCGATGGTGGTGCGCACGACATTGTTGTAGGGGTCTTGCTCGGTCAGGCTCCAACCGCTGGTCTGGCAATGGGTGCGCAGCATGAGCGACTTGGGCGACTTCGCGTCAAAGCCTTTCATGATGCGACACCACAAGAGGCGTGCAGCGCGCAGCTTGGCGACTTCCAGGTAGAAGTTCATGCCGATGGCCCAGAAAAAAGACAGCCGGCCGGCAAAACCGTCCACGTCCAGTCCTTTGGCAATGGCGGTCTTGACGTATTCCTTGCCGTCGGCCAGTGTGAAGGCCAGCTCCAGCGCCTGGTTGGCGCCGGCTTCCTGCATGTGGTAACCCGAGATGGAGATCGAGTTGAACTTGGGCATCTTCTGAGCGGTGTACTCAATGATGTCGCCGATGATGCGCATCGAGGGTGCGGGCGGGTAGATGTAGGTGTTGCGCACCATGAACTCTTTGAGAATGTCGTTCTGGATGGTGCCGCTGAGCTGGTCTTGCGCGACGCCCTGCTCTTCGGCGGCCACCACATAGCCGGCCAGCACAGGCAACACGGCCCCGTTCATGGTCATGGAGACAGAGACTTTGTCCAGCGGGATCTCGTTGAAAAGGATCTTCATATCCTCTACGCTGTCGATCGCCACGCCGGCTTTGCCGACGTCGCCGGTCACGCGCGGGTGGTCCGAGTCATAGCCGCGGTGCGTGGCCAGGTCAAATGCGACCGAAACGCCCTGCCCGCCGGCGGCCAGGGCCTTGCGGTAAAAAGCGTTGGACTCTTCAGCAGTCGAAAAACCGGCGTACTGGCGTATGGTCCACGGTCGCACTGCGTACATGGTCGCCTGGGGGCCACGGATAAATGGCTCAAAACCGGGCATGGTGTTGGTGTAAGGCAAGTCCTTGACGTCTTCGGCCGTGTACAGCGGCTTGACGCTGATGCCGTCCGGTGTTTGCCAGTTAAGTGCATTGACGTCGCCCCCAGGGGCTGACTTGGCGGCCGCTTTACCCCACTGCTCCAGGCTGGCGGGATTAAATTTTAGGGCTGAAGCTGGTTTTTGACTCATGGCGCACCGATAGTTTTCGCAGCCAAAGCCTCAGCTTAGGCAGACTGCTTGAAATGAATGCAATCCCAAATTTTACATCATTTATAATTATTTATGCAAAATTAAGCCCGCTGCCCGAAGCGTCGTACGCAAGCTCGATTGAAGTTTTAATTGTTTACCTGGAGCCGCCCCATGGCCGCTGTATCACTGACACCCCGCGCGCTTTACCAAGAAGTTGCTGAGCTCCTGCGCCAACGCATTTTCAACCGTGAGTTGGAGCCTGGCAGTTGGATAGACGAGCTCAAACTGGCGGAGGAATACGGCATCAGTCGCACACCTCTGCGCGAAGCGCTCAAAGTGCTGGCCACGGAAGGCCTGGTGACGATGAAAGTGCGGCGCGGCGCTTACGTCACCGAAGTATCTGAGCGCGACCTGGCCGACGTCTACCACTTGCTGGCTTTGCTGGAGAGTGATGCAGCTGGCGTGGTGGCCACCGAGGCCACTGCGGCACAGCTCAAAGAACTACAAAGCCTGCACCGTGAGCTTGAAAAATCTGTGGGTCAGCGCGAGAAATTTTTTGAGCTGAACGAGGCTTTTCACATGCGCTTGCTGGCCATTGCAGACAACCGCTGGCGCGACCAGATGGTGGCTGACCTGCGCAAGGTCATGAAGCTCAACCGCCACAACTCACTGCTCAAGAACGGACGGATTGAAGAGTCACTGGCCGAGCACCAGGTCATCATGGCGGCCCTGCTTGCGCGCAATGCGCAGGCCAGCGTGGCGGCCATGCAAAAGCACTTCAGCAACGGCCTGGAAGCTGCGGCCTGAGTTGCTGCCGTGCGCGCCGGGAAGACGCCGCCCGCCTTGACCTTTCGGCTTGTGAAGCGGAGAATGTATTGTATTACACATGCAACAGGAGTGATACGCCATGGCTGCCAGAACTATCAATGTACGCCTGCCCGAGGCGCTTTACAACCAGATCGAAGAGTTGGCCAAGGCGACCGCACGGACCAAGAGCTTTTTGGCCATCGATGCGCTGACCAACTATGTGCAGAGTGAGTCCTGGCAGATTCGTGACATTCACGAAGGCATCCAGGAAGCCGATGCAGGCGAATTTGCAACCGACAAGCAGGTCAAAGCGGTGTTTACCAAATACGGCGCTTGATTCATGCTCATCAAGTGGACCAAGACGGCGCTAGGGTCTGTAAATGAAATCGCTGGCTTCATCGCCAAAGACAACCCGACCCGCGCCACCAGCTTTGTGTTGGAGTTGCAGGCCGCTGTGAACAAACTTCAGGCCCATCCTGGTATGGGCCGGGCTGGCCGCGTCCCCGGTACGCGTGAGCTGGTCCTGCACAAAAACTACATCGCCATTTACCGCGTGCGTGGCGACGATGTTGAGATTTTGAGATTGCATCACGCAGCCCGAAATCTATGACGAAACGGTTCAGCCGAGCCATTAAGAGATATTTTGAGCTGGTTAGGACCGGGGTTCGCTCTTTCCAGTCCTTATACCCTCGGCTAGTACCCCACCAGCATTTTTTGCATAAACCCTGCGTTGCCCAAAGCCGGATCTAACTGGTAGGGGGCAAAGCCCTGTCGCTGGTAAAGCGCCAGCGCGCTGCGGTTGCCGTCCAGAACTTCCAGCGTCAGCTTGCAGGCGCCTCGCGCCAGCGCCAGCTCTTCGACCAGTGTCAGCATCAACTCACCTATTCGGCGGCCCCGGTGACTGGCCAGCACCACCACATCGTGAACATTAACGAGCGGCCGGCATGCAAAGGTTGAAAAACCCTCTATGCAATTGATCAAACCGACGGCTTGGTCGCCGTCAAATGCCAATACGCTGAAGGCTTGGGGGCGCGAAGCTAACGCTGGCGCCAGATGGCTTTTGGCAAATTCGCTCAATGGCACGCCGCCGCCAGCCGGGTCACGGGCATAGGCATCGAGCAGGCTGACCAGGGCTTGGGCGTCACCAGCGCTCTGGTAGTCGGCCAGTCGAGCCGTGATGTGGGCGGAGGTCACAGAACTCAAGGCAATTGCGCAGCAGCCACCAAGCGCTCTGCACAGGCTTGGGCTTGAGCCGCATCTTGGGCTTCAACCATGACGCGCAAAAGAGGCTCAGTCCCGCTGGCACGTATCAAGATACGCCCACTGCTTCCCAACTCCGCCTCAACAGCCTGCGTGGCCGCCTTCAGGGCCGCACTGGCTTGCCAGTTGTGACCAGCTTGCAAGCGCAAGTTGATCAGCGTTTGAGGAAACAAGCTCACGCCTTCCAGCAACTTGGAGAGTTTTTCACCACTGCGAACGCAGGCCTGCAAGACCTGTAAGGCGCTGATCAGTCCATCACCTGTTGAGTGCTTGTCCAGCGCCAACAAATGACCGGAACCCTCGCCGCCCAGCAGCCAATTGTGTTTTTCAAGCGCTTCAAGCACATAGCGGTCACCGACCATGGTCCGCACAAACTGGACGCCACGTGCCTTGAGCGCCAGCTCGACCGCCAGATTGGTCATCAAGGTGCCGACAGCGCCGGGAACCGCTTCACCCCGAGCCAGACGCTCGCTCACCATCAAGAACAAAACTTCATCACCATTGAACAGCCTGCCCTGGGCATCAACAAGTTGCAGCCGGTCGGCATCACCGTCCAGCGCCACACCATAGTCAGCCCCGTGCGCCTTGACTGCCTCAATCAGGGCCTGCGGTTGGGTTGCGCCCACGCCGTCGTTGATGTTCAGGCCATTGGGCGCACAGCCGATACAGATGACCTCGGCGCCGAGTTCATGAAAGACCTTGGGTGCAATGTGGTACGCCGCGCCATGAGCCGCATCAACAACAATCCTCAGCCCTTTGAGGGTGAGGTCGCTTGCAAATGTGCTTTTGCAAAACTCGATATAACGTCCTGCCGCATCATCCAGGCGGCGCGACTTGCCCAGCTTGGCGGACTCGGCCCAGACCGGCGGCTCTTGCAAAGCTGCTTCGACCGAAAGCTCCCACGCTTCAGGCAACTTGCTGCCCAGTGAGCTAAAAAACTTGATGCCGTTGTCGGCAAAGGCGTTATGGCTGGCGCTAATGACCACGCCCAGGCTGGCCCGTTGAGACCGCGTCAGATAGGCCACGCCGGGTGTGGGCAATGGCCCCAGCAGCACAACGTCGACACCGGCGGAGTTGAAGCCGGACTCGAGGGCGCTCTCTAACATGTAACCCGAGATGCGGGTGTCTTTGCCAATCAGCACCGTCGGGCGCTCTTCGCTTAGCTTTAGAACACGACCCACGGCGTGGGCCAGACGCAGCACAAAGTCAGGTGTGATGGGCGGCTGGCCCACCGTTCCGCGAATACCGTCCGTGCCGAAATACTGTCTGCTCATGTGTGCAACTTTCTGCGGGCAAGGGCCCTTTTTTGTTTATTGTC
>CAMBWM010000103.1 GCA_945871335.1 Polaromonas sp. YR568
CGGCAAACCATTTCAGCCCGCCAGGCCGATGCCCTGGTGGCGGCGGAGCTGGACGTGGCCATCGGCACTGCCTTGCTCGACGTGCGCCGCCTGGTCTTTGACGCGCAAGACAAGCCTGTGCAGTGGCTGCACGGCCTTTACCGCCCCGACCGCTACGAGTACCAGCTGGAAGTCTCGCAGGTCGGCAGCATTGATGCCCGAATTTCAGTCAAGGACGGTTTACACCCATGAGCCCACTAGCCTTACCGGCCCAGACGCTGGCCCAAAAATTACTCGCTAAAGCCGCCGGTCGTGCACAGGTGGCAGTCGGTGAGATTCTCAATTGCCGGGTCGATCTGGCCATGTTCCACGACTCTTCCGGCCCGCGCCGTCTCAAGCCCATGCTCGAGGAGCTGGGTGCGCAGATCTGGGACAAATCCAAGGTGGTGCTGGTGATGGACCACTATGTGCCCGAGCAGGACGACGATTCGCGTCGCATCGTGCGAATTGCCCGTGACTGGGCCAAAGAGCAGCACTTGCCGCACGTCTACGACAGCATCGGCATCTGCCATGTGGTGGTACCGCAAAAAGGCCATATCCGCCCCGGCATGTTTTGCGTGGGTGGTGACTCGCATTCGCCTACAGGCGGTGCGTTTGGCGCTTACATGTTTGGCATTGGCAGCACCGAAATGCTGGGTGTGATGGTCACCGGCGAGCTCTGGGTGCGCGTGCCTGAAACCATTCGCATGGAATGGCGAAACAGCCTGAGCGCGGGCGTCACAGCCAAAGACATGGCGCTGCACTTGGTTGGGCGCTTCGGCATGAACGGCGGCCAGTACCAGGCTATTGAGTTTTGCGGTGAAGGGGTGCAAGCGCTTTCGATGCAAGAGCGCATGACCTTGTCCAACATGAGCGCCGAGATGGGCGCACAGGTCGGCCTGATCGCGCCTGACGACACCACGCGACAGTGGCTGGCCGCCACCGGCGAGCCCGCTGCGCAGACGCTGGACCTGGCAGGCTGCGCCGGTGACGAAGGCGCGTCTGCCACCACCCATGTGTTCGATGCCGCTACGCTGGCCCCGCAAGTGGCAGCACCGCACAGCCCAGCCAACACCCGTGCCGTGGGTGAGTTCGGCCAGGTGCGTGTGGACGTGGCTTACATCGGTGCCTGCACCGGCGCCAAGCTCGACGACTTGCGCGCTGCTGCACAGGTTTTCAAAGGGGCGAAGGTGGCCCCCGGAGTCCGCCTGATGGTGGCGCCCGCCAGCCTGCAAGACCAGGCGCAGGCCGAGGCTGAGGGCGTCATGGCTGTGTTGCGCCAGGCCGGTGCTGACGTGTTGCCCACCAGCTGCGGCGCCTGCTCGGGCTACGGCGGCAGCATTCCCAATGGTGCCAATGTCATTGCCACCACCGCCCGTAACTTCAAGGGCCGTATGGGCTCGGCATCGGCCCAGGTCTATCTGGCCTCGCCCTACACCGTGGCCGCATCCGCCTTGCGCGGCCTGATCTCTGACCCGCGCGAGGTGATGGCATGAGTGTTCATCGCGTCTGGAAATTTGGCCCTGAAATTGACACCGATGCGCTGGCACCCGGGGCTTACATGAAGCTGGGCATCGAGGGCATTGCGCCGCATTGCCTTGAAGCGGTGCGCCCCGAGTTTGCAGCCCAGGTCCAGCCCGGCGCGGTAATCGCGGCCGGGCCGAACTTCGGCATCGGCTCCTCACGCGAGCAGGCGGTGGCGGCGCTGGTGCATCTGGGTGTGAAGGCCGTGATTGCGCCGTCTTTCAGCGGTTTGTTTTTCCGCAATGCTTTCAACCTCGGTCTGCTGCTGCTCACCACGTCCGATGCAGAGCAACTCGAAGAAGCCGAACAGATCGAGCTTGACCTGCAGTCCCTGACGCTGCGGCGCCCCTCGGGTCAGCAGTTGGTGTGCCAGCCCATTCCCGGGTTTTTACTCGACATGGTGGCGGCTGGCGGCTTGATGAACCAACTCAGACAACGGCAGGGACGGACTGCATGAGTGCCGCAGCGTCAAACAACACCAACGGTCCTCGCCTTGTGCGCGCTGACTGCATGCCCGCCGATACACCGCAGGTGCCTGTGGTGATGGTGGGTGCCGGTGCCTGCGGCTTGACCGCCGCGGTTCGCTTGCGCGATGCCGGCATTGACTGCGTGCTGCTCGAGCGTGACGCCATGGCCACGGGTTCAACGGCCCTGTCTTCGGGCTTCATTCCTGCGGCGGGTACGCGCTTGCAAAAGTCGCTGGGCATTGAGGACTCGGCTCAACTGTTTGCCAAAGATATTCAGGCCAAGGCCCACGGCGACGCCGCCCCGCACCTGGTGACGGCTTTCGCGCAAGCGGTGGCACAGGCCATCGACTCACTGGAACAGCATGGCATCGGCTTTGAAGTGCTGGACGGTTTTTTATACCCGGGCCACAGCGTGCGCCGTATGCATGCCTTGCCCGAACGCACCGGTGCTGCCCTGATGATGCAACTCGAGCGCGCTGCCAGTAGCGCCGGTGCTGACGTGCTGACCGAAGCCGTGGTGCGCGAGCTGTGGCTGAACGCCAACGACCTGGTGTTGGGCGTGGGTTACCAGCGCCCGGACGGCAGCATGGAGTACCTGGCCTGCGAGCTGCTCATCTTGTCTTGCAACGGTTTTGGTGGCAACACGCAGATGGTCAGCGAACTGCTACCGGCCATGGCGCAGGCCTTGTTTGTTGGCCATGTCGGCAATGACGGCAGTGCCATCGCCTGGGGCAAGGCGTTGGGTGCGCGGCTTGCAGACCTGGGTGGCTACCAGGGCCACGGCTCCTGGGTCACGCCGCAGGGCGCGCTGATGAGCTGGGCCCCGATGATGGAGGGCGCAGTGCAGGTCAATAGCCGCGGCCTGCGCTTTCACAACGAGACCCTGGGCTACTCGGAAGCGGCCGTCCATGTGCTGGACCAGCCCGGCGGCATCGCCTTCAATGTCTTTGATACGCCCTTGCTGACCCTGGCCCGTACTTTCCCGGATTTCGTTGAAGCCGAAGGCGCGGGCGCCCTGAAAGTGGCCGCCGACATACCGGCGCTGGCCGTCCTGATCGGTTGCGACGCAGACACCCTGGCCAACACACTGGCAGCAGTTGCAACCGGCAAACCGGATGCTTTTGGCCGCAGCTTCAAGCGGGCTTTGAGCGCGCCTTACTACGCTGTCAAGGTCACCGGTACTTTGTTTCACACGCAAGGCGGACTGGACATTGACGCCCACTGCCGCGTGCTGCGCGCTGACGGCTCACCCTTGCCCAATTTACTGGCTGCCGGTGGTGCGGCCCGCGGCGTGTCGGGCAATGCAGTGTGGGGTTATTTGTCCGGCAACGGATTGCTCAGCGCTGTGGGCGGCGGCTGGGTGGCGGCAGGCACGGCAGCCGCGCAACTGGCACCGGCCTGAAACCTTGCCCGCTCACTTTTTTATAACTTTTTCAATCGGAACAATATGGCCATCACACTGAAACAGCGCCTTCAGCAGCCCCAGGTCTTGCTGGCCCCCGGGATCTACGACCCCCTGACCGCTTTGATCGCCGAGCAGTCTGGTTTTGAAGCGCTCTACCTCTCAGGGGCGTCAATTGCCTACACCCGGCTGGGCCGCTCCGACATCGGCCTGACCACCGCCACCGAGGTGGCTGACTGCCTGGCCCGTATCACCGAGCGCGTGAGCATTCCGGTCATCGTCGACGCCGACACCGGCTTTGGCAATGCCCTCAACACCATGCGCACGGTACGCGCTTTTGAGCAAGCCGGCGCCGCCATGCTGCAAATCGAAGACCAGACCTTTCCCAAACGCTGCGGCCACCTGGATGGCAAAACTGTGGTGCCCACCTTAGAGATGTGCGGGAAGCTGCGCGCCGCACTCGACGCCCGTAAATCCTCAGACACCTTGATTCTGGCGCGCACCGACGCACTGGCCGTTGAAGGTTTTGAAGCCACTATGGAGCGCGCCGAGGCTTATCTGGCCTGCGGCGTGGACGCGCTTTTTATAGAAGCCTTGCGCACGCCCGAGCAGATGACCCAGGCCTGCAAGCGCTTTGCTGGGCGCATTCCTTTGCTGGCGAACATGGTTGAAGGCGGCAAGACGCCTGTTCAAAGCGCTACGGTACTGGGCGAGACGGGTTTCAAAATTGTGATTTTTCCGGGTGGAACGGCCAGGGCCGTGGCCTTCACCCTGCAAAAATACTACGCCAGTCTGCACACTCACCAGACCACAGCGCCCATGCAAGACCAGATGTTGAATTTTGACGAACTCAACGCGGTGATCGGAACGCCCGAGTTGATGGCGCTGGGCCAGCGCTACTGAGCCAGCGCTTCTGATTCAGCGCTACTATGCCCACGGGCTGGCGCCCGCAGCCTGTTTACTTTTCAATCGCCAGCAGCTCGACCTCGAAGGTCAGCGTGGCATTGGGTGGCACCACGCCGCCGGCGCCGCGATCACCATAAGCCGTGGCCGGCGGGCAGGTCAGGGTGGCCTTGCCACCGACCTTGATTTTTTGCATGCCTTCAGTCCAGCAAGGCACCACGCGGCTGAGCGGGAAGGTGGCGGGCTGGCCGCGCTTGTAAGAGCTGTCGAACTCCGTGCCATTGGCCAGCGTCCCGCGGTAATGCACTTTGACCGCATCTGAGGCCTTGGGGTTGGCGCCCGTGCCATCGACCGTGTGCGTCACCTTGACGCCGGAGGGCAGAGTTTCAGCGGGGGCGGCGGCCAGCAGGGCGGTGCTCAGCAGGCTCAGGGCAAAGAAGGCGAGGGTGGTTTTCATGGCGTCAGAGTAGTTTAAAAAAACCACCATTTTCCATGAGTTTGCGGGTTCTCAATGAACATGGCGCAAGTGTCAGCTGGAGAATGCAGCGTAAGCGTTGTCGTCCATCAGGCCGTCGAGCTGCGCAGCGTCTGTCAGCCTGACCTTGAAGAACCAGCCAGCGCCTTGCGGGTCGGTGTTGGCCAGTGAGGGGTCTTCGCGCAGCGCTTCGTTGACTTCGATCACTTCACCGCTGACCGGCATGTAGACATCGGCGGCGGCTTTGACGGATTCGACCACGCCGGCTGTTTCTTTTTGGGCGATCGCCTTGCCGATGGCCGGCAGATCAACAAACACCACGTCGCCCAGGGCGTCTTGCGCGTGGGCGGTGATGCCGATGCGGGCGTGGTCACCGTCAACCTCGACCCATACGTGGTCTTCGGTGTACTTGGTCATGAAGTCTCCGGTCATAGTTGAAAAGGCCAAGCTAAATTAGCCTAGCGAGGGTGGCAAGATGATGAGCGCCAAAAACTCAGGTTTTACGCGGGTTTTCGCCAAGGTATTCGTCAATGATGCTGGCGAAATCTGCGTCTGGCAACAGCCCCAGGCCTCGGGCGCGTTCGGCGTTCACGCGGACCGGCCAGCTCAACACAATTTTGGAGATCACCGGGTCCGGCGTCCAGTCAATCAGGCTGGCCACTTGCGCGCCGGCAGCTTTTTCCAGCGCCTTGGCCATCTCGGCCACGGTGATGGTCAGCGCCGGGAAGTTGATGGCGGTGCGCGCACCCCACTCTGCGTCGCTGGCTTCAGCGCAGCGGATCAGGCCGGCGATGGTGCGGCTCGGCGAGAGCAGGGCCACGGCGGTGTCGGGCGGCACGGGGCAGACAGCCCGCACACCGGCCAGTGGTTCGCGGATCATGCCGCTGAAAAAACTGGAAGCAGCGCCATTGGGCTTGCCGGGGCGCACGCTCACTGTCATCAGGCGCACATTACGCGCCCGCACAAAGCCCTTGCGGCCATAGTCGGCCATTAGCTGCTCGCCAATGAATTTTTGAATGCCGTAGCTGTTTTGCGGCGTGGGCAGCGTGGTGTCGGTGATCACTTCGGGCAGCGGTTGCTCGGGAGAATTACCGAACACCGCCAGCGAGGAGGCAAACACCACGGTGGGCGCAGTTTGTAAGTTGCGGCAGGCCTGTAGCAGACCGCGAATGGTGTCCAAGTTGCTGCGCATGCCCAGGTCAAAGTCGGCCTCGCACTCACCGCTGACGGCCGCAGCCAGGTGAAACACCACGTGGTCTTGCGTCCGCACCACGGGATTGGTGGCACTGGCGGCCAGCAAGGCGTTCAGGTCGCCTACCAGCGCCCGCACGCGCGGGTCAGCGGCCAGGTCGGCGGGTGGCGCAATCTGGTCGACCAGGGTGATGCATTCGATGGGCTGGGCGGGCGCACCTGCCAAAGCCAATTGGCCGCGCGCCAACAAAGCCCGCGCAAGGCGTGCCCCCAAAAATCCGGCGCCGCCGGTGATGACGATGTTCATTCAGTGTCCTTGGGTGGGGCTGCTGCAGCCCCGTCGTTCACATGCCGCTGTAGTTGGGTCCGCCGCCACCTTCGGGCGTGATCCAGACGATGTTTTGCGTCGGGTCCTTGATGTCGCAGGTTTTGCAGTGTACGCAGTTCTGTGCATTGATCTGCAGCCGGTCGCTGCCCTCCGGGCTTTTGACGTACTCGTAAACACCGGCCGGGCAGTAACGGCTCTCGGGGCCGGCGTAGGTCGACAGGTTGACGCTGACCGGCACGCCGACGTCTTTGAGCGTGAGGTGAGCGGGCTGGTTTTCTTCGTGGTTGGTGTTGCTGATGAACACGCTGGACAGCCGGTCAAAACTCAGCTTGCCGTCGGGCTTGGGGTAGTGGATCTGCGGGCACTGGTCGGCGGGCAACAGGCTTTGGTGGTCGGCCTTGGTTCCGTGCAGCGTCCAGGGCGGAGAGCTCACACCGACCTTGGGCAGAAACCACTGCTCAATGCCGGTCATCAGCGTGCCCATCAGCTGACCTTTTTTGAACCAGAGCTTGAAGTTGCGCGTCTGATCAAGCTCTTTGTACAGCCAGCTGGCTTGAAAAGCGGCCGGGTAGGCGTTGAGCTCGTCATGCGCGCGACCGGCTTGAAGCGCTTCAAAGGCAGCGTCTGCCGCCAACATGCCGCTCTTGATGGCGGCGTGGCTGCCCTTGATGCGCGCCGCGTTCAGGTAGCCGGCGTCGCAGCCAATCAGCGCGCCGCCGGGGAACACGGTTTTAGGCAGAGCCTGCGGTGTGCCGTTGTTGATGGCGCGCGCACCGTAGCCAATGCGCTTTCCGCCTTCGAGGTGGGCGCGTATGGACGGGTGCGTCTTCCAGCGCTGCATTTCCTCAAAAGGACTCATCCACGGGTTCTTGTAGTCCAGGCCGAGCACAAAGCCCAGCGTCACCTTGTTGCCTTCGAGGTGGTACAAAAAGCCGCCGCCAAAACTGCCGTCGGCAATCGGCCAGCCGCTGGTGTGCACCACCAGGCCGGGCTGGGCTTTGGCCGGGTCTACTTCCCACAATTCCTTGACACCGATGGCGTAGGTCTGCGGGTCTTTGCCGTCGTTGAGCTGGTACTTGGCAATCAGTTGTTTGCCCAGGTGGCCGCGTGCGCCTTCGGCAAACACGGTGTACTTGGCGTGCAGTTCCATGCCCAGCTGAAAGTTGTCGGTCGGCTCGCCGTCCTTGCCTATGCCTAAATTACCGGTGGCCACGCCCTTGACTGACCCATCGTCGTTGTAAAGCACTTCAGCGGCCGCAAAGCCCGGAAATATTTCCACGCCCAGGCTCTCGGCATGCGCCGCCAGCCATTTGGTCACATTGCTCAGAGACACGACATAGCAACCGTCGTTGTGAAAATTACGCGGCATCAGCCAGTCGGGTGTGCGCGTGCTGCCGGTTTCGCTGAGCACCAGCAGGTCGTCGCCGCTGACGGGCTGGTTCAAAGGTGCGCCCAGTTCTTTCCAGTTCGGGATCAGTTCGTTCATGGCGCGCGGGTCCATCACCGCACCCGACAAAATATGCGCGCCCGGCTCAGAGCCTTTTTCCAGCACCACCACCGAGATCTCGCTGCCTTTTTCAGCAGCCAGTTGCTTGAGCCGAATCGCCGTGGCCAGACCACCGGGGCCACCGCCCACCACCACCACGTCGTACGGCATGGCCTCGCGGGGGCCGAACTGGGCCAGGATGTCTTGCGTGTTCATGGGGAAAGCTTCCGTGATAATTAAAGGGTGAGCGGTGCAGATCAAGCCGGTTTA
>CAMBWM010000104.1 GCA_945871335.1 Polaromonas sp. YR568
GTGGGGCGCGCACTGCCAGATGCACGCGACGGCCTGAAACCGGTGCACAGGCGCGTGTTGTTTGCCATGCACGAGCTCAATAACGACTGGAACCGGCCTTACAAGAAGTCGGCCCGTATCGTCGGTGACGTGATCGGCAAGTACCACCCACACGGCGACCAGTCGGTGTACGACGCCATCGTGCGAATGGCGCAAGATTTCTCGCTGCGCCACCTGCTGGTCGACGGCCAGGGTAACTTCGGCTCGGTGGACGGCGACAACGCGGCGGCCATGCGCTACACCGAGATCCGGCTGTCCAAGATCGCCCAGGAAATGCTGGCCGACATCGACAAAGAAACCGTTGATTTCGGGCCCAACTACGACGGCAGCGAAAAAGAGCCGCTGGTGCTGCCTTCGCGCATTCCCAACTTGCTGATCAATGGCTCTGGCGGCATTGCCGTGGGCATGGCGACCAACATTCCGCCGCACAACCTGAACGAAGTGGTTGATGCCTGCCTGCACATGCTGAAAAACCCCGAGGCGAGCATCGAGGACCTGATGGAGATCATCCCAGGCCCGGACTTCCCGACAGGCGGCATTATTTATGGCATCAACGGCGTGCGTGACGGTTACCGCACCGGACGCGGTCGGGTGGTGATGCGCGCCAAATGCCACTTTGAAGACATCGACAAAGGCCAACGCCAGTCGATCATCGTGGACGAGTTGCCCTACCAGGTCAACAAAAAGACGCTGCAAGAGCGCATGGCCGAGCTGGTCCATGAAAAGAAGATCGAAGGCATCAGCCATATTCAGGACGAGAGCGACAAGTCCGGCATGCGCCTGGTCATCGAGCTGAAGCGCGGCGAAGTGCCTGAGGTGGTGCTGAACAACTTGTATAAACAAACGCAGCTTCAAGATAACTTCGGCATCAACATGGTCGCGCTGGTCAACGGTCAGCCTAAGCTGTGCAACCTGAAAGACCTGATCCAGGTCTTTCTGTCGCACCGCCGCGAGGTGGTGACGCGGCGCACTGTGTTCACGCTGCGCAAGGCCCGCGAACGCGGTCATGTGCTCGAGGGCCTGGCGGTGGCGCTGGCCAATATTGACGAGTTCATTGCGATCATCCGCAACGCACCTACCCCGCCGGTGGCCAAGGCCGAGCTGATGCTCAAGCCCTGGGACAGCAAACTGGTGCGCGAAATGCTCACCCGCACACGCGCCGATGGCGGCGTGGTCAACGCCGACGATTACCGGCCTGACGGCCTTGAAAAAGAGTTCGGCATGGGCGGCGACGGCTTGTACCGCCTGTCTGAAACGCAAGCTCAAGAGATTTTGCAGATGCGCCTGCAACGCCTGACCGGTCTGGAGCAAGACAAGATCGTCGTCGAGTACAAAGAAGTGATGTCCGAGATTGACGACCTGCTGGACATCCTTTCCAGGCCCGAGCGGGTTGCCACCATCATTGGCGACGAGTTGACCGTCGTTAGAAACGAATTCGGCCAGACCAAGCTGGGTGCGCGCCGCAGTTTGATCGAACACAGCTCGTTTGACCTGAGCACCGAAGACCTGATCACGCCCACCGACATGGTGGTGACCTTGTCGCACCTGGGCTACATCAAGAGCCAGCCTTTGAGTGAATACCGTGCGCAAAAACGCGGCGGGCGCGGCAAACAGGCCACCGCGACCAAAGAAGATGATTGGGTGGACCAACTCTTTATTGCCAACACGCACGACTACATTTTGTGTTTCTCTAACCGCGGCCGACTTTACTGGCTCAAGGTCTGGGAAGTGCCAGCCGGTTCGCGCGGATCGCGCGGCCGTCCCATCGTCAACATGTTCCCTTTGCAAGAAGGCGAAAAAGTCACGGTCGTGTTGCCGCTGACTGGCACCAACCGCAGCTTTCCGTCGGACCACTACGTTTTCATGTCGACGTCCATGGGCACTGTCAAGAAGACGCCGCTGGACGACTTCAACAACCCGCGTAAAGCCGGCATCATTGCGGTCGACCTGGACGATGGTGACTTTTTGATCGGCGCTGCGCTGACCGACGGCAAGCATGACGTGATGCTGTTCTCAGACGGCGGCAAGGCCGTGCGCTTTGACGAAAACGATGTGCGCCCCATGGGCCGAACAGCGCGCGGTGTTCGCGGCATGATGCTCGAAGAAGGCCAGGCCGTGATTGCCATGCTAGTGGCTGAAGACGAGCAGCAAAGCGTGCTGACCGCCACGCAAAACGGCTACGGTAAACGCACCTCCATCGACGAGTACACCCGCCACGGCCGCGGCACCAAGGGCATGATCGCTATTCAGCAAAGCGAGCGCAACGGCAAGGTGGTGGCCGCCACGCTGGTGCACACAGACGACGAAATCATGCTCATCACAGACCGCGGCGTGCTGGTACGCACGCGCGTCAGCGAGATCCGTGAAATGGGCCGGGCCACGCAAGGTGTGACGCTGATCGGCTTAGACGACGGCTCCAAGCTCAGCGGCTTGCAGCGCATCGTTGAGAACGACGCCAGCCTGGACGCCACAGACCCGGCTACAGACTCCGAAGGCGACGCAGGAACAGACGGCGCAACAGACACTACCAACTGACCATGCTTGCACAGCACCGCGCCCCGGCGCTACCGCGATGAGCCGGCCTTTCAATTTTTCGGCGGGTCCGGCCGCGCTGCCTGAAGAGGTGTTGGCACTTGCGGCTGCAGAGATGTTGAACTGGCACGGCAGCGGCATGAGCGTCATGGAAATGAGCCACCGCGGCAAAGAGTTTGTTTCTATCTATGAAGCGGCCGAAGCCGACTTGCGCGAGTTGCTGACCGTGCCCGAAGACTTCAAAATTCTCTTCATGCAAGGTGGCGGTATTGCAGAAAACGCTGTCGTGCCGCTCAACCTGTCTCACGGCGAGCGGGCTGACTTTGTGGTCACCGGAGCCTGGAGCGAGCGCTCTCAAAAAGAAGCGCGCAAGTACTGCGACGTGAATGTGGCCGCCAGCAACGCCGACACCGGCCACACCACCTTGCCGGACGCGGCCAGCTGGCAGCTCAGCCCCAAAGCGCGCTATGTGCATGTGTGCAGCAATGAAACTGTGCACGGTATTGAAATGCACGAACTGCCCGACCTTCAAGCGCTGGGAAGCCAGGCACCGTTGGTCGCCGACATCTCCTCGCACATGCTGTCGCGGCCGGTGGACTGGTCGCGCGTGGGCTTGGCGTTTGGCGGCGCACAAAAAAACGTGGGGCCTGCCGGCGTGACCCTGGTGTTTGTGCGCCAGGACTTGCTGGGCCAGGCCATGGCGTACTGCCCTTCGGCCTTTGACTACAAGATCGTTGCAGACAACCAGTCGATGTACAACACGCCTCCCACCTACGGCATTTACATCGCTGGCCTAACCTTTCAATGGCTGAAAAAACAAGGCGGCGTGGCCGCCATCGAGCAGCGCAACATCGCCAAAGCCAAGCTGCTCTATGACTTCATTGACAGCTCTGATTTTTATGTCAGCCGGGTTGCAAAGAACTGCCGCTCGCGTATGAACATCCCTTTTTTCCTGGCTGACGAATCGCGCAACGACGCCTTTTTAGTGCAAGCCAAAGAGCGCGGCCTGCTGCAACTCAGGGGCCACAAAACCCTGGGCGGCATGCGCGCCAGTCTGTACAACGCCATGCCGCTGGCCGGCGTTCAAGCGCTGGTGACTCACATGCGAGAATTTGAAAAAGAACATGCCTGAGCCGGGACAAAACCATGACAACCAAGCTGCCTGAACTGCGCAACCAAATCGACACACTAGACCGTGAGCTGCTAAAGCTGCTCAACCAGCGCGCCCGCGTTGCTGAAGAAGTCGGTGAACTCAAACGCCGTGAAGGCTCGCCCTTCTTCAGACCCGATCGTGTGGCCGCCGTCATCGAAAAAATCCAACAGGCCAACACCGGTCCGCTTAAAAATGAACACGTGACGGCTATCTGGCGCGAGATCATGTCGGCCTGCTTGGCGCTGGAGACGCCGATGCGCGTGGCCTACCTGGGCCCGGCCGGGACTTTCAGTGAGCAAGCGGCGTTGCAGTTTTTTGGCGCCAGCATCGAGCACGTGGCCTGCTCAAGCATTGACGAAGTTTTTCGTGCCACCGCCAGTGGTAGCGCCGGCTACGGTGTGGTGCCGGTCGAAAACTCGACCGAAGGCGTGGTCTCGCGCTCGCTCGATTTGTTCCTCAACTCACCCTTGCACATTGTGGGCGAAACAAGTTTGATGGTGCGCCACAACCTGCTGCGTCTTTCAGACTCTCTTGAAGGCATAGAGGCTGTTTACGCGCACCCTCAAGCGCTGGCGCAGTGCCAGGGCTGGCTGACCACGCACCTGCCCAATGCACAGCGGTGCGCCGCTTCCAGCAATGCCGAAGGCGCTCGTTTGGCCACCACCAACCCTGCCTGGGCCGGCATTGCCAGCGAGCGCGCCGGAGTGCAATTTGGCTTGCATAACGCGGCCCACGCTATTCAGGACGACGCCTTCAACCGCACGCGCTTTGCCGTGGTCTGCCTGCCGCAAACACTGTCGTCACCTCCCGCTACCGGCAAAGACTGCATCAGCATGATTGTTTCGGTGCCCAACCGGCCCGGTGCAGTGCATGACATTTTGGGACCGCTCAAAACGCACGGCGTTTCCATGACCCGATTCGAATCGCGCCCGGCCCGCTCCGGCCAATGGGAGTACTACTTTTACATCGATCTGCAAGGCCACACTTCGCAGCCTCATGTGAGCGCTGCGCTGACAGAACTGCAGCAGCTTTGCGCCTTCTTTAAAGTGCTGGGTACCTACCCCGCAGGCGATTAAGGCGGGCCCTCAAATGTTCAAGCAACTTGGCCTGATCGGCTGCGGCCTGATGGGCAGCTCTTTTGCCCTGGCACTCCAACGCGCCGGTTTGGTTGAGCGTGTGACCGGCTTTAGCCCCTCCCCCGCCAGCACGGGTATGGCTCTGCAAATGGGTGTGATTGACAAAGTAGCGCCCTCTGCGGCGCAGGCTGCAGAGGGCGCTGACCTGGTGCTGCTGGCCGTGCCTGTGAGCGCGACGCAAATTACGCTGCAAGCCATTGCCAAGGTTATCCTCAAAGACACGCTGGTGATGGATGTAGGGTCCACCAAAGGCGATGTCGTGCTGACCGCCCGGGCTAGCTTGGGCGATCGTTTGCCATGTTTTGTGCCAGCGCATCCGATCTGTGGCAAGGAACTGTCAGGTGTGCAAAACGCGGAGGCTGGTTTGTACGAAGGCAAAAAAGTGATCCTCACGCCGCTGCCCGAAACCGCCCCTGCCCAGCTCCTGCGGGCGCGCCAGATTTGGACTGCCTTGGGATCGCATGTCAGCGAGATGGCTGCTGATGCACACGATGCGGCTTATGCCGCCGTCAGCCACCTGCCGCATTTGCTGGCCTTTGCCATGATGCACAGCCTGAATGGGCAAACACTGGGCGCAAAGTACCTGACGCTGGCGGGTCCGGGCTTTCGTGACTTTTCGCGCATTGCGGCCAGCGAGCCAGCGATGTGGCGCGACATCCTATTGACCAACCGCGATGCTTTGCTGGCGCAATCACAGCTTTTTCAGGAAAGCCTGAGAGCCTTTGAGCAACTGATCATCAACGGTGATGCGGCGCAACTGCACAGCGCCATTGCGCAGGCCAGTCAAACGCGCGCTGGCTGGCCGCACTCACCTAGTTGAGTGCCTCAAGATTGAAATTGCCTCATGTTTGATATCGAGTCGCTAGACATTCCGCCGCTGCAAGGCGCAAACGGCACGGTGCATCTGCCGGGCTCCAAAAGCATTTCTAACCGCGTGCTGCTGCTGGCCGCGTTAAGCCAGGGGCAGACCGTGGTGCATGACTTGCTGGCCTCGGACGACACCGCCGTGATGCTGGCAGCGCTCAAGCAGATGGGCTGCAGCGTCGAGCAGACCGGGTCAACCGTCGTCATTGACGGGCTGGCAGGCGAGTTGTTGAACCGCCAAGGCAAACTGTTCATGGGCAACGCCGGCACCGCCATGCGCCCGCTGACAGCAGCGCTGGCCCTGCTGGGCGGCGACTATGAACTCTCCGGCGTGCCGCGCATGCACGAGCGCCCCATCGGGGACCTGGTGGATGCGTTGCGCCAGCTCGGCTGCCGCATTGACTATCTGGGCAACGACGGCTTTCCGCCGCTGCACCTTCAGCCGGGCAAACTGGCCCTTAGCAAACCGATCGCCATTCGCGGTGATGTCTCAAGCCAGTTTCTAACGGCGCTCTTGATGGCATTGCCCTTGGTGGCCAAGCAAGACATACGCATCGAAGTCACTGGCGAGCTCATCTCCAAGCCGTACATTGAGATCACGCTTAACTTGCTGGCGCGCTTTGGCATTTTGGTGCGGCGCGAGGGCTGGCAAAGCTTCACCATCCCGGCCGGCTGCCGATACCAGTCGCCCGGTGAAATTCATGTTGAGGGCGACGCCTCCTCGGCCAGTTATTTTGTGGCTCTGGGCGCCATCGCTACCGGCGCAGATGCTAACGACTGCATCGACATCCGGGGGATTGGCTCGGCCTCGATTCAGGGCGACATCCGCTTTGTCGACGCGGCGCAATTGATGGGCGCCAAGGTTGAAAGCAGCCCCAACGCCATCAAGGTGTCGCGCGGCGCCTGGCCGCTCAAGGCGATTGACCTGGACTGCAACCACATACCCGACGCCGCCATGACGCTGGCCGTGATGGCGCTCTACGCCGACGGCACCACCACGCTGCGCAACATTGCCAGCTGGCGCGTCAAAGAGACCGACCGCATTGCGGCCATGGCCTGCGAGTTGCGCAAACTTGGGGCTGTCGTTGAAGAAGGTGCCGACTTCATTCGCGTCACGCCGCCGGCGCAGTGGCACCGCGCCGCCATTCACACCTACGACGACCACCGCGTGGCCATGTGTTTTTCGCTGGCGGCTTTCAACCCGGCCGGCCAGCCGGTGCGCATCTTGGACCCGAAGTGCGTCGCCAAGACATTTCCAGACTATTTTGAAACCCTGTTTTCTCTCACTCGCGCTCGCATTTCCGACATTCCGGTGATTTGTATCGACGGGCCGACGGCCTCCGGCAAGGGCACACTGGCCTCACGCACGGCCTCGCAACTGGGCTACCACTATCTGGACTCGGGCGCGCTCTACCGTCTGACGGCTTATGCGGCGGGCCGGGCCGGCGTGGCGCTGGACGATGCGGCCGGCGTGGCGGCGGTTGCCGCAGCCCTGCCCGTGCGCTTTGAGGGCGACAAAGTGCTGCTGGCCGGCGTGGATGTGTCAGACGCCCTGCGCACCGAAAGCGCCGGCATGGCCGCCTCGCAGGTTTCTGTGCATGCGCCCGTGCGCGCAGCCCTGCTGGCGCTGCAGCGCGGCTTCAGGCAACTGCCCGGCCTGGTCACCGACGGCCGCGACATGGGCACGGTCATCTTCCCGGCTGCCACGCTCAAGGTCTTTTTGACGGCCAGCGCCCGCTGCCGCGCCGAGCGCAGGCATAAGCAATTGATTTCAAAGGGTATTTCGGCTACACTGGTCGACATTGAGAAGGACTTGGAAGCGCGCGATTTGCGAGACTCATCTCGCCAAAGCGCACCTCTGAAACCCGCTCAAGACGCCAAACTGCTGGACAATTCCGAGCAATCGATTGAGCAATCAATCGGCATCGTTGTTGACTGGTGGCGAGGCAACAGGCCCCTTTAAAGCCACGCGCCTTTTCAATCTGGCGCCGCCTCAAAGGGTTCACAACTTAACCCGTGGCTCTTAACAAGCCGCACCAAACCGCCGCAGTCAGCTCTAAAAACGATAGCAATTGTGCTGTCGGAACACTGTTCTGGGGATTAGGAAACTCAATGTCTGAATCTTTTGCCGCCCTTTTTGAAGAATCTCTCAAACGCTCCGAAATGCGCACGGGCGAGGTTATTACCGCTGAAGTCATCCGCATCGACCACAACCATGTGGTTGTCAATGCCGGTCTGAAGTCCGAGGCCTATGTGCCTCTCGAAGAATTTAAAAACGACCAGGGCGA
>CAMBWM010000105.1 GCA_945871335.1 Polaromonas sp. YR568
GGTGGTTGCAGCGTCGTCAGCAGCCGGCGTCTGACCGCCATCTTTTATGCCGTCCTTGAAGCCCTTGACAGCACCGCCGAGGTCGCCACCAATGTTTTTGAGTTTCTTGGTGCCGAACACCATGACGACGATCAACAGGACGATCAGCCAATGCCAAATGGAAAATGAACCCATGTTTCTCTCCTAAGCTTTGAAACCGGCCGAAAAGCCGGATTGTGTATGAATGGGATGATTCTAAGGCGCTTGTACGACGCCACGCGGTCAGGCGGGTCTTTGTGTTGCTAGACGCCACTCAAAAGCGTGCGGAAGTGCCTTGAGATGACCGGTTTTAGCCTCGCAGCCAGGGCCGCGGACCGCCCATGACATGCAAATGCAGGTGATGCACTTCCTGCCCACCCTCGGCCCCGGTGTTGGTCACGATCCTAAATCCACCCTCAGGGTAGGGCCGGCAACCCTGCTCCAGCGCCAGTCTGGGCGCCAACGCCATCATCCGACCGATCAGCGCCTCGTGCTCTGGGCCAAGCTGCGCCATGGAATTGATGTGCGCCTTGGGAATCATCAAAAAATGCACGGGTGCCCAAGGATTGATGTCGTGAAAAGCGAATATTTGCTCGTCTTCATAGACATTGCGACTGGGAATCTGACCGGCCGCAATCTTACAAAAAAGGCAATTTGCAACCGCGGCACCAGTTGAAGGGGCGGGGCTTGGTTTGTCGCTCATGCGGGCTCCTGGATATGAGTCTGAGTCTGGAACTGAGGCCAACGCTGGTCGTTAAAGCGCAACCAGCCCTTGAGGCAGCGGTATAAGTACCATAGCCAAATCAGGGCATAAGCCAGTGCCCCGGGCAAGAAAAACAGCAGCCACAAAGGAGACAGCAGCACCAGCCAAAGCAGCGTCCACCAGAAGGTGGCGATCATGTAGCGGTGATGCGCCAGATACAAGGGCTCTGTTTCATCGGCTCGGCGCAGGTAATTAATGATCAAGGCAACCAGGGCAAAAACCCCGGCACTGAACCAGGCCAATGTGTGCAGACCGTACAAAATGTGCATGACCAGGCGGTCGTTGTCGGTTTTGCCCGCGGCATCTTTCAAATCAAAATCACCCATGACCAGCTCCTGCAGATTATTTTTCTGCAGCTGCGCGCAGCTGCGCCTTGCGCAAGGCTTTTTCCTCAATGCCGCTGGTGCCTTCGCGGCGCTCTAGCTCGGCAATGACGTCAGACGGCTGCAAACCGTAATAGGCCAAGGCGATCAGGCTGTGAAACCATAAATCGGCAACCTCGCCCACCAGCTTGCCCGTCAACTCAGGCGTCAGACCGCCACGGTCAATGTCTTTTGCCGCCATCACAGTTTCTGTGGCTTCTTCACCGATTTTTTTGAGAAAAGCGTCCGGTCCCTGGTCCAGCAAGCGGGCCACATAACTTTTGGCCGGGTCGCCGCCATGGGCCACTTTTCGGCTTTCAATCACCAGCGCCAGGCGTGCCAGAGAGTCATTGCTTGTCATGGTCATTTTTTATAAATGGTTTGCGGGTCTTTGAGAACAGGCTCGACCACACGCCATTGTCCCTTGTCATACCGGTGGAAAAAACAGCTGTGACGGCCAGTGTGACAGGCAATCGCGGGTCCGCTCTCCTGGCCAAGCTGACTGACTTTGAGCAAGATCACATCGTTATCGCAGTCCAGTCGAATGTCATGCACGGTCTGTACATGGCCGGACTCTTCTCCCTTGCGCCAAAGCCGCGCACGCGAGCGACTGAAATACACGGCCCGCCCGGATTCAGCAGTTTCCTGCAAGGCCTCGCGATTCATCCAGGCGAACATCAGCACGTCGCCAGTGGCGGCCTCTTGGGCGATCACGGGAATCAGGCCCCGTTCGTCCCAACGAACTTCATCTAACCAATTCATGGCATCCATTGTCGGTGATCAGGCGCCATGCAGCGCCACTTACCGGTATCGACTTGGCAGGCATCACAACCGAACCGCAATCCCGCGTACGGCCATACGCTGCTTGGCCTGTAGCACGGTGAATTCCCCGTAATGAAAAATGCTGGCGGCCAGCACGGCATCGGCGCCGCCGAGCTGAATACCATCGGCCAGATCGTCCAGATTGCCGACGCCGCCCGAGGCGATCACCGGCACGCTTACGGCGTCGCTGACAGCGCGCGTAAGTTCCAGGTCAAAGCCGGATTTGGTACCGTCGCGGTCCATGCTGGTGAGCAATATTTCACCGGCGCCGCGCCTTGCCATTTCAGTGGCCCATGCCACTGCGTCCAGGCCCGTGTTTTTGCGCCCGCCGTGGCTGTAGACGTCCCAGCCAGGTCCGTGCGTCAGCACTTGTTCGGCAGAGCGACGCTTGGCATCGATGGCGACCACGATGCACTGCGCGCCAAACCGCTCTGAGGCCTCTTCAATCACCTGCGGATTGGCCAATGCGGCCGAATTAAAACTGGTCTTGTCAGCGCCGGCATTCAGCAGGCGTCGCACATCGTCCACTGTGCGCACGCCACCGCCCACAGTCAGCGGAATAAAGACCTGCGAGGCCACGGCTTCGATGATGTGCAGGATCAGATCACGCCCGTCACTGGTGGCGGTGATGTCCAAAAAAGTAAGCTCATCGGCGCCCTGCTCGTTATAGCGCGCAGCGATTTCAACCGGATCGCCGGCGTCACGCAATTCCAGGAAGTTGACGCCTTTGACGACGCGCCCGCCCGTGACATCAAGACAGGGAATGATTCGTTTGGCGAGCATCAGGCGGTGGCCACACCGCTTAGCCGTTGAGCTCGTCGGCGCGGGCTTGTGCGAGAGCAAAGTCAAGGTCACCGCTGTAGATCGAGCGGCCGCAGATCACGCCTTCAACGCCTTCATCTTCGACGGCGCACAACGCGTCAATGTCCGCTATGCTGGACAGGCCGCCGGAGGCGATGACAGGGATGCTCAAGGCCTGGGCCAACTTGACGGTGGCCTCGATGTTGATGCCGCTGAGCATACCGTCCCGGCCGATGTCGGTGTAGATGATGGATTCGACGCCGTAGTCCTCAAACTTCTTGGCCAGATCGATCACCTCGTGGCCGGTCAGTTTGCTCCATCCGTCTGTGGCGACCTTACCCTCTTTGGCGTCCAAGCCGACGATGATATGGCCGCCAAAAGCGGTGCAGGCGTCTTGCAGAAAACCGGGGTTTTTGACGGCTGCCGTGCCGATGATGACGTAGCGCAGGCCGGCGTCCAGGTAGCGCTCAATGGTGTCCAGGTCGCGTATGCCGCCGCCGAGTTGGACGTCGATTTCACTGCCGACCTCGATCAGGATTTTTCGGATCGCCGCTTCGTTTTTAGGTTTACCGGCAAATGCACCATTCAAATCCACCAGATGCAGGCGCCGCGCTCCCTTGTCAACCCAGCTGCGTGCCATGGCCGCCGGATCTTCGCCGAAGGTGGTGGACTGGTCCATGTCGCCCTGTTTAAGGCGCACACACAGGCCGTCTTTCAGGTCAATCGCAGGGATGAGTAGCATGTTTCTTGAAAGATGAAAAAAGAGTCAAGGCTGCCAATGCAGGAAGTTACGGTACAGGGCCAGCCCTTGCTCAGCGCTTTTTTCAGGGTGGAACTGGGTTGCAAAAATATTATCCCGCGCCAGCGCCGCTGTGAAGCGCCCGCCATAGTCAGCTTCGCCGGCAGTGTGGCGCGTATCAGACGGCTTGGCGTAAAAACTATGTACAAAATAGAAATAAGCGCCATCAGGAACGCCGCGCCAAAGCGGGTGCGGGTTGGCGGGGGCCTGCGCGCAGCCCTGAAAAACCTGGTTCCAGCCCATTTGCGGCACTTTGAAGCGGCTGCCATCGGGCTGCAAGCGGCCCGCCAAGTCAAATTTAAGGACTTCGCCAGCAAAAAGCCCCAGCGCCGGGGTGCCCCCGACCGGTCCCTCCTGGCTGTGTTCGAGCAGCATTTGCATGCCCACACAAACACCGAAAAGTGGTTTCTGGCGCGCTGCGTGCAGCACCGCCTGGCGCAAGCCGGAGGCGTCGAGCTCATGCATACAGTCGCGCATGGCACCCTGCCCCGGCAGCACCACGCGGTCGGCATCCAGCACATCCTGTACCTTGGCGGTGACGATCACCTCAAAACCGGTGCCCTGGGCCACATGGCTGAGTGCCTGTGACACTGAGCGCAAATTACCCATGCCGTAATCGACAACAGCGACTTTTTTCAAAACAGTCATGTGAGCATCAGGTGCTGCAGATCAGGTCTTTCAAGCTCAGAGCGAACCCTTGGTCGAAGGGATCACGCCGGCCATGCGCGGGTCCAGCTCAAGCGCCATGCGCAGGGCACGGGCAAAGGCCTTGAACACCGTCTCGGCCTGGTGGTGGGCGTTTTCGCCGCGCAGGTTGTCGATATGCAAGGTGACAAAAGCGTGGTTGGCAAAGCCTTGGAAAAATTCGTAGGTCAGCTGCGAGTCAAAGCCGCCGATCATGCCGCTTTTAAAAGGCACATGCATCACCAGCCCGGGGCGCCCGGAAAAATCAACCACCACGCGGCTGAGCGCTTCGTCCAGCGGCACGTAGGCGTGGCCATAACGGCGCAGGCCTTTTTTATCGCCAACCGCCAGCGCTACGGCCTGACCCAGGGTGATACCGACATCTTCGACCGTGTGGTGACCATCGATGTGCAAGTCGCCTGCGGCCTGGATCTCCAGGTCGATCAACCCGTGGCGGGCGATCTGGTCGAGCATGTGGTCAAAAAAGCCGATGCCGGTGGCCAGGCGCGAAACTCCTGTGCCGTCCAGATTGACGCGCACGGAGATCTGCGTCTCGGCAGTATTGCGCGTGACTTCAGCGGTGCGCGCCGGCGGGGAGGAGGTGTTGGTCATAGGGCTTTTTCTAGGGTTGCCAGCAGCATGGTGTTCTCTTGCGCGGTACCAACGGTCAAACGCAGGCAGTCGGCCAGCAGTGAGTGCATTTTAGAAACGTTTTTGACCAGCACGCCAGCAGCCTTCAGGTGCTCGAAAACCCGTAGTGCGGGGTCTGTCTCGCCGGCTTTGGCGCTCAGGCGCACCAAAATCATGTTGGCGTCACTGTCCCAGGCCTTGAGCCCTGGCATGGCGCGCAGCGCAGTCAGCAGGCGCTGGCGCTGCGCCATCAGCTCGGCGGCCTGGGCTGCAAACACAGCCTGGTGTTCCAGCGCAAACAGTGCAGTCTCGTAATTGAGCACGCTGATGTTGTAGGGCGGGCGCACCTTGTCGATCTCGGCGATCAGCGCCTTGGGGCCCATCATGTAGCCCAAACGCACCCCTGCCAAGCCGAACTTGCTTAGGGTGCGCATCAAAAGCACATGGCCGTGGCGCGCGATACGGTCGATGTAGCTCTTGCTGGAAAACGGCTGGTAGGCCTCGTCCATCACGAGCAAACCGCCTTGCGCGCCGACGGCTTCGATGATGCGCTCGATCACCGCGTCGTCCCACAAGTTGGCTGTCGGGTTGTTCGGGTAGGCCAGATAAACAATGGAGGGCTTGTGCGCGGCGATGGCGGCCAGCATGGCCGCTTCATCCAATTCAAAATCAGCTGTCAAGGGCACGCCGACGAATGCCAGGCCTTGCAGCTGCGCGCTCATGGCGTACATGACGAAGCCGGGCACGGGCGCCAGCACCTTCGCGCCGGGCACATCGCAGGCGAGCGCCAGCAAAGAGATCAGTTCGTCCGAGCCGTTGCCCAACATGAGGTCAAAGCCCTCAGGCATCTGCGCATAAGAGGCCAGCGCCCTGCGCAAATCATTGACGCGGCCGTCCGGGTAGCGGTTGAGCGCCAGCGCGCCCAGTCTGCGGCCGAGTTCGGCCTGCAGCTCGGCCGGCAGGCAGTGTGGATTTTCCATGGCATCGAGCTTGACCATGCCGGCGGCGTCCTGGACGGCATAGGCGTGCATGGATTGCACGTCCTGACGGATGCGTTGTTGAAGTTCGGGCGACAGCCCTGCGGGTTTGGATGTCATGGTTTTTCCCGCATAGGCGGCACCTTGTGCAAGCGGAATTCGGCGGCACGCGCATGCGCTTGCAGGCCTTCGCCGTAAGCCAGCTCGGCCGCAACAGGGCCCAGCACTTGCGCGCCAGCTTCACTGACTTCGATCAGGCTGGAGCGCTTTTGGAAGTCGTAAACGCCCAGCGGACTGGAAAAGCGTGCCGTGCCGCTGGTGGGCAACACATGGTTGGGACCAGCGCAGTAGTCGCCCAGGCTTTCGCTGGTGTAGGCGCCCAGAAAAATAGCGCCTGCGTGTTTGAGCAGCGGCTCCCAGCGCCCGGGCTCGCGGCTGGAGACCTCCAGGTGCTCGGGTGCGATGCGGTTACTCAGGGTGCAGGCTTCTTCCATGCTGCGCGTGTGGATCAGCGCGCCGCGGTCGGTCAGCGACTTGGCGATGATGGCCGCGCGCGGCATGGCCGGCAGCAGACGATCGATGGCGGCTTGCACGGCGTCGATATAAGCTGCATCGGGACTGAGCAAAATACTTTGCGCCAGCTCGTCGTGTTCGGCCTGGCTGAACAGGTCCATCGCCACCCAGTCGGCCGGTGTGCTGCCGTCGGCCAGCACCAGAATCTCTGAAGGGCCGGCAATCATGTCAATGCCCACGATGCCGAAAACGCGGCGCTTGGCGGCGGCCACGTAGGCGTTGCCGGGGCCGGTGATTTTGTCTACCGCAGGCACCGTGGCCGTGCCGCAGGCCAGCGCAGCGATAGCCTGCGCGCCGCCGATGGTGAAGACACGGCTGACGCCGGCCGCGTAGGCGGCGGCCAGCACCAGCGGGTTTTTCTCACCGCGCGGCGTCGGCACCACCATGATGATTTCGCCCACGCCGGCCACCTGCGCGGGGATCGCGTTCATCAGCACCGAGGAGGGGTAAGCCGCCTTGCCACCGGGCACGTAGATGCCCACACGGTCCAGGGGCGTGACTTTTTGGCCCAGCAAAGTACCGTCTTCGTCGCGGTAACTCCAGCTCTCGCCCGAGGCTTTTTTCTGTGCTTCGTGGTAGCTCCGCACGCGAGCCGCTGCCGCTTGCAGGGCCGTGCGCTGGGCCACGGGCAGACCGTCAAAGGCCGCTTTGAGTTCGGCCTGCGTCAGCTCCAGCGCCTGCACGCTGGCTGCTTTCAGGCCGTCAAAGCGCTGCGTGTAGTCGAGCACCGCCGCATCACCACGCTGCTTCACGTCGGCCAGGATGTCGGCCACACGCTCTTCGATGGCGGCGTCGGCCTCAGCCGACCAATGCAGCCGCGCCTTGAAGTCCGCTTCAAAAGAAGCGTCAAGGGTCGACAGGCGGGCGGGGCGAGCTTGCAGAGTCATGGCGGGTCAGGCAGCCACAGCCTTGGCCATGGCGTCAATGATGCGGCGGATCGGCGCTTGCTTGAGCTTAAGCGCAGCCTGGTTGACGACCAGGCGCGAGCTGATGTCCATGATGCGCTCGACTTCCACCAGGTGGTTGGCCTTGAGCGTGTTGCCCGTTGAGACCAGATCAACAATGGCGTCGGCCAGGCCGGTCAGAGGCGCCAGTTCCATGCTGCCATACAACTTGATGAGGTCCACGTGAACGCCCTTGGCAGCAAAAAAATCACGCGCAATCGCCACGTACTTGGTGGCCACTTTGAGCCGGCTGCCCTGGCGTACAGCGGCAGCGTAGTCAAAACCGTCGCGCACGGCCACGCTGATGCGGCACTTGGCAATTTGTAAGTCCAGCGGCTGATAAAGCCCTTGTGTGCCTGACTCCAGCAGCGTGTCCTTGCCGACCACGCCCATGTCGGCGCCGCCGTACTGCACATAGGTCGGCACATCGGTGGCACGCACCAGCACCACGCGCACGTCGGGCTGGTTGGTGCGCAAAATCAACTTGCGGGATTTTTCGGGGTCGTCAAGCACCTCGATGCCGGCCGCCTTGAGCAGCGGCAGGATGTCGTCAAAAATCCGTCCTTTGGACAGTGCCAGTGTGATCATGCTTTGACCCGTTCAATGTCAGCGCCTATGCCGCG
>CAMBWM010000106.1 GCA_945871335.1 Polaromonas sp. YR568
TCATTCCATGGCGCAAAATTACGGCGGTGAAGCCGGCCATCCGTGGATTCAATGGTCTTATGCCTTGCTGACATTCTCCGGCGTGATTTGGCTGTTTGTGCTGGTGCCCATTCAATTGAAGCAGCGTGCCTTGCTGCGCAACAGCAGCATCGTCTGCGAAAAATACTGGCGCCTTTCTCAGGTATGGAAAATTGCCGGCGCCATTGCAACCTTGCTGCCTTTGCCGATTGTTTACTTCATGGTCACCAAATCGGTTTGACCACCCAGCTCTCATGAGTCCGGCAAAGCGCCCCGCTTTGACAGCCCTGCCACTTGCATCCCGTGTTGTTTTGATCACTGGCGCAGCGTCCGGCATTGGCGCTGCAACGGCCATGGAAGTTGTAGCCCAGGGCGGCATACCTGTGCTGGTCGATTGTGACGAAGAGCCGCTGGCGCACATGGCGCAGTGCTGTGGGCCGGACACCCTTTACCTGACTGCAGATGTGTCTGATCTTTTGGCGATGCAAGCCGTGGTTGAAAAAACACTCGCAGTACACGGCCGCATTGATGTTGTATTTGCAAATGCCGGTGTTGCCGCATTTGGCCCGTTGGCGCATGTGGATCCGGGTGCGTGGAAGCGCTGCATGGAAGTCAATGTATTTGGTGTTTTCAATACCGTGCGCTCAGCACTGTCAGCGTTGACGAAGCAACGTGGCTATATCTTGATCAATGCCTCAGTGTCCTCATTTGCCCACCCACCCATGATGTCGGCTTATGCAGGCAGCAAATCGGCAGTGGAGGCCATGGCCAATTCCTGGCGCATCGAGTTGGCAGAGCATGGTGTTGCTGTGGGTGTGTTGCACGCCGGTTGGGTGCGCACACCCTTGGTGAGTGAAGGCGCCTTGCACCCGGGCTTTGTGCGTCTTCGCGCCACCATGCCCGGGCCCTTAAACCGCGAAACTTCGCCAGAAGAAACAGCGCAGGTCATTGTGCGCGCCATGGTGAAACGGCAGCCAAGAGTCTGGCTACCGGGCTGGCTGCGCATTTTGTTTGCACTGCGTGCCTTATTGCACATGCCCTTTGCAGAGCGTGAGCTGCTGCGTGCTGCTCCTGAAATTGAAGCGATGTACCTGGAGGGATTACGCGCAGAGGGGGCCTTGGCCTCGAGCTTCGGGCCCAGAGAGCGGGAGCGCACGCTGCGCCGTGCACAGCAAGCCGGCCGATGAGCTCATGCGCGCCTGGGCATACGCCAGGGCAACATCATCCGCACAGGCAGGGAAACCACCCGTGGAATGTCCAGCGACTCATGGACGGCGGTCACTTTTTCTCCCAGCAGATTCGCGCTCAACAATGAACGCACATAAAACGGCGTGTCTTCCAAGGTTGTGATGACTTCAGGGCTGCTGTCTGGATCAGAGCACATACCGCGTGCAATTCTCCAGCCGGAAGCCGGCAGATGATGGCGCTTTGGCGCTGTGAATGCCGCGTAGCTGCCATCAGGAGAAAAGCGCTGCGCCACCACGCGGCCTGGGCCCTGCTTGGGCCTGACGTCGTAAACCACACTGGTGTCGCCATTGGCCATTTCGGCGCGCGCCCAATCCCAGTCCTTGAACCCTCTGTCTACGGGTTCATCGCCTTCGTTGGAATCCAGGTAGGCATGCCCCTGCCAACTCAGTCCAGGACTGCTCATCTCAACTTCAACGCGTGAACAAGGCGCGATAGGTCCCCAACGGTGCAGGCCCATGTTGTCCAAGGGCGTGACAAATTGACACAAACCCGCAGGTCGCACAGTCACACGTCCGCGCACCCGCATGGGCCAGGGAACATTGATTTCGTCAATGTCAATGGTCAAGGCTTGACCATCCCAGCGAAGACAGCTGGGTCCGATTTCGAAGTGGTTTGAGCTGCGATCTATGTGAGAGCGGCCACGTTCAGTCATTGTCCAGCGTCTGCCTGATTTGCCATAGAGCGCAACATTCAAGGCGCAGAAATTGTCCGGATCAGCAACACCGCCGCCCAGGCTGCGTGCCAAAGCGTAATAGGGAGAAAACACACTGCCGACAAAGGCGATGATGGTCAACCCATGCTCACCATCGTCGCTCAGGGCATCGACATACCACCAGAGATAACCACCCGGGGGGACTTCCTGGTCAAACCGAGGTCCGCCATCAGCGTCGCGGCCGCCAACCGCCCTGACATGGCTGCCATCGGCACGCCCGGACCCGGGTGCACGCTGCCCCCCGCCGTGTACAGGCCCGGTATTTTGCTGCGCGCGGAGTGGCGCGCAAAGGCCGACATCCAGCCGTGAGTCGCTTGTCCGTACAGGGCGCCCCCACTGCCCGGGAAAAGTTGCGCAAAGTCCTTGGGCAATGTTCGCACCACTTGCTGGGGCGAAGCCTGAATTTCCAGGCCACAGCGACGCATCAGGGCCAGGCTGCTTGTTTCGCACGCTTGTATCTCCTTGGGGTTGAATGAGTGAGTGTCGCCATCGGCTGGCGCGTTGACGAGGCACAAAATTCTTTCCAGTCCCGGCCGGGCCAGCCCGGTGTCGCTGCGGTCCTGTGCACAAACATACACCGTTCCTTGCGCCGGCAGTCTGCGCTTTTGAAAAATATCATCGAATTCACGTTGATAGTCTTGGTTGAAAAAAACATTGTGCCGAACCAAAGGAAAACCTTGTGTCTGCGCATGCATGGACATGGTGAACGCAGAAAGAGAGCGTTCGGCTGCGCGAACCGGCTTGAAGTCAGTCACCAGCGCCTCACCCAGAAGACCCGAACCCAATGCAGAGACATCGCCATTGAAAACGACATGCTCAGCCTCTAGGGTTTCGCCAGAAGTAAGCTGCACACCGGTGACTCTGCCGTCCTTTGTCAGAATTCGGGCACATGGGCTGTTGTACCTGGCCTTCACGCCATGCTTTTCACCCAACTGCGCCAAAGCATGTGCCACTTGGAACATGCCACCGGAGACCGACCAAACACCATCGAGCTCAACTTGTGCCACCAACATCAGCGTTGCAGGTGCCAACCAGGGTGAAGAGCCGCAGTAGGTGGCATACCGGCCAAACAATTGCTGCAAACGCGGGTCATGGAAATGCCGGCTGAGGCTGTTCCACAAACTTGAATAGGGTCCCAAACCAGTGAGAGTGGCCATACCACTGAGCCCCAAGTCGCCGACCATGCTGAGCAAATCCGGGCGTTCACTGCGTATGTACGGTTTTTCCAGCGTTGCATAAAGACTTTTTGCTTGTTGGCAAAATTTTAAAAATCTACGCGATTCTTGTGGACTACTGAACTGCGCAATGGCATCGGCCGTACGGGCTGTGTCAGAAAACAAGTCCAGCGTTTGCGGCGAGCCATCCCAGGCATGCCTGGCCAGCACATTCAGGGGCTCGAGCTGCACGATGTCCTGCAGTGAGGTGCCCATCTCTTGAAGCATCTGCTCCAATACCCAACGCATGGTAAAAACCGTCGGGCCCGAATCAACACCCACGCCATCGACCTGCACTTGCCGAATTTTTCCGCCGGGGGTACCGGCACTTTCCAGCAAGGTGACATCCAGACCGCGATGGGCCAACACCAGGGCACTGACCAGACCCGCTATGCCGGCGCCGACCACCACCACGCGAGGTGTTCGCTGGGCTTCAGGCATAGGTTTTCCCGTGCCATTGGCCTTCAACATTTACGGGAACAAAACGGGCGAACATGGACTCTGAAAAAAATCCGTGTTGTGCAGCCGCTTGAATCGCTTCTAAATGCGAGCCGGACCGGGCGTATGCATTCATGTCAGCGACACTGTCCCAAATACTGAAAGTGACCTGGCGAAAGAACGGGGCTTCACCCAGACCCACGGCTAACTGGCAACCTTTGACATTTGCGAGTGCAATTTCAGAAGGCGGTGCATGCCGCCAGAATGCGGGCGCCTTGCTCAGCTTGATGGAAGCACGCGTCAGGGCGGCCACCGGACCGGTCAAAGGCTCCTCTGCGCGAACCTGTAAAGAGTGGCCGTCCCAACTGCCTCGACACGACCAGGTCTGCAGGGTGACCCAACAAAATTCCCGGGAGCGGTCCCGGTAATCTTGAACCAGGGCAGACTTCGCTACAAAGTTAGCTGCTGCTTGGGCAGATTCGAACAAGGCAAACAAACCCTGGCGTGATGCACTGGGTCGCAGTCCGAACCCGCCCTCATGACCACTGCCTAAAACTTTAGAAAAAACAAGTCCTGGCACAGCTCGCAAAGCTCCCGGCCCTTTGACAATGCGCGACCAGCCCCAAAGTCTGGAGCTTTCAACAATATCAGACAGCAACATCACCGCCGTTTGATCACTGTGTGCTGCAAGTTGTCCCGTAAGCATGTTTGAAATACCCATAAAAAAAGGCCTGCACCTCCAAAGTGTGCAGGCCTTTCGAGACTCAGATTTTAAGGCTTCACTACAGCTTGAAGCTCAGGAAAATCTTTGGCCATTTTTGCACCATAAAGCGGTTTGTAGGCGCCTTGGTGACATGTGCTGCAATTGACTTTGGCCACATCACCCTTGGGTCCGAGTCGATTGGCGGGAAACTGATCGGTGAGCGGAATGATGTAGTCATTGTTCAAATCCCGCGCCATCCGAATACCGTGCCAAGCGGTCACGCGTTGTGGCCTGGACTCTTCCCACGATGCAAAGTTACGCGTGTTGTGGCAATACGTGCAGTTCACACCCAAAGACTCCGACATGTGCACCATCAGCGAATAAGTGTGCTCCGCTTGTTTGGTCGATGCGCGGTTGTTATAAGCGCCAACACCTGTCATGGCTGTGTTGCTGTTCACACGGATAGGCTCTGCACCCATCAGATAGGGCGAGAAAGGATCAAAAGGCAAAGACGTCAAACCGGCTGCTTTGGTGGCAATGTTCTGACCTGCCAGATCGCCCAACAAGCTGTTTGCGTACAAACGATCTTTGGGTGCGGTCCAAACTTGCGTAGGGACGTTGTTGCCACGGTGGCAGGTGTAGCAAGTGACCCCGGTTTCCGCCACGTGCGCTTTGTAGTCTTGGTTGACCTTTTGTGTCATCTCAATCATGCGCCTGGCCACCACCTTGGTGTACTTGCCGTCATCTGCAAAATTTTGAACATTGTGGCAATAAGCGCAACCAGCTTCCGGTGCTACCCACTCGGTAATGGAAGTCATATGGCGATTGAATTGGCCCACGCTGAGATCGCCCAGAACCTTGACGTTCTGGTAAACGTCGCGAGCTTTGGGTCCATCGGCGGAGGCCGCTTCTGCCGCAACAGGTGCAGCGTTCAGCGACGCCTGCTTGGCCAGAGTGCGGGGGTTATATATTTGCTCCATACCCGTGCCACGGTAACCAGTCTGGACCGTTTCAATGGGAGGCCGTTCGCAACCTGACAGGAGCAATGCAGCGGTCAGTAACAAGCTTGTTTTAATCATGTTGATCATGGCTTTACTCCGAGAATGGCGGGGTCGACAATCACCGGGCTGCCCAGCGGATAAGCAGGGACAACGTGGTGTTTGACAGACCAGAGATACCAGTTGTCAACGACGGTACCTGTGAGCAAGATACCGATACCGCCAACCAGGGGGCAGAGCACTGCGAACCACCAAGCCCAGCGGTGAATAGATTCCATGGAGGCGTTAAAGCCCATCGTCCAACGCCAGAACAAGCCAGCACGCTCAGAGGCGGTTCCGCGGTCAACGATTTGCTCAATCTCACGCTCACCACCGTAGCGGCCCACAGCCAAAATCGTGGCGCCGTGCATCGCAAACAACAGTACCGATCCGTAAAGGAAAACAATCGACAGCGCATGGAATGGGTTGTAGAACAAATTGCCATAGCGCAATGAGATCGCAGAGACCCAATCCAGGTGCGGGAAGATGCCAAAAGGTACTGCTTCAGACCAGCTGCCCATCATGATGGGACGGAAAAAACCGCACACCAGATACAGCCATATCGCGGCAGCGAAGGCCCAGGCCACATGCGTTCCCAAACCAAGCTGTCGGGCGCGCCTGTAGGTTCGAGCCCACCACAGCAAAATAGAGACGGTCAGCATGAAGCCCACGATCAGCCACCAACCGCCTTGCGCCAGCGGCGGTATGCTCAAACCGTAGGCTGGCGGCGGCGGCTCAAGCGCGAGCCAGAACAATTGGCGCACCAACTGGATCGGATTCCAATCCACAGAGGCCAGCATATTAAAGCCAATGATATTGAACGCAGCGATGCCAAAGAGCAGTGACGCAACACCCAAAGAACCCAGGTAAACAGGGCCAATTTGTGCGTTACCGATACGCCCTAGCAGGTGCACCAAAAATGGGGTTCCGGTGCGCTTGTCGTCGCCGCGTGGCAAGTCAATGCCGTTGTGCAAAGGCCCAACGGGCTGCACCGAGGTGAAAAGATTTTGGTATTCGGCCATTTCAATTTCCTCTTTTCTTGATCAAGTGCGCCAGATGGGCATGTTCAGCCACCAGCTCCACCACTCAGGCCAGGCACCCGTCCAGAAGGGTCCGCTGACGACAATACAAACAATTCCGAACCACACACCAGCCAGTGCCAGGAAAAGGCCCAGACGGTGGATACCCAAGGTACCTACCGAATAGCCAATCAGGTCGCGGAAGAAAGTGTCTTCGTGTTCAGGCGACTTAACCACTTGGCCTTTGCCAGGGTTGGTGGCAGACAACACCAAGCCGCCGTGCATTGAAAGCGCGAGGGTGGCTGCGAAAAACAAAGTTACAGCGATCATGTGCCACGGGTTGTAGTGAAAGTGCAGGTACTGGTAGGCGGTGTTGCTGACCCAGTCCAGGTGGCTGTAAATGCCGTAAGGGAACGCATGTCCCCAAGCACCCATCAACACGGGGCGAATCACCTGCAAGCTGACATAGGCCAGGATAGCCATGCCAAAAGCTACAGGCACGTGCAAACCCATGCCCAACTTACGGGCTATTTCAACTTCTCGCAGCGCCCACGACACAAAAGCGCCAATCGCACACACGGTAATGAGTTGCCACAAGCCGCCTTCCATCATGGGTGCGAAACGCAGCCCATAAGAAATGTCAGGCGGGGCAATATTGATTTGCCACAGGTTCCATGTGGGCCCCATGGCAGCGCCCCACAAAATCATCATGGTGCCGGACAGGGCAAAAAAGAGTGTCGTCACTCCAAAGAAGCCGACATAAAAGGGACCGACCCAAAAGTCAAACAGGTCGCCCCCGAAAAGGGTACCGCCTCTTACGCGGTATTTGCGTTCAAAACTTAGCATGGACATAGTTGCATCCTCCGACCGAATGACTGTTTTAAAGGTCTTCTAGGCTTCACTTTAAAAATCTTAAAAAGGACAGACGCATCGTTCAAAGTGAGCGAAGTGCGCCTGTCTTAATAAAGACTCGAGGTCTTTACTTTTGCGGCAAAGCCGCGTTCTGGGGTTGCTGAGCTTTCGCCGCTGAGGCCTTGGCCGTATCGGGATGCCAGCTGTTGATGTTGTATCGATCGCCACTGATCTGGATCAGGTGAATCGACGTTGACACAAAAGCAATCAACAGTCCAACCAGGACGATTGCCTTGCGGGGATCTATTACACGCCACATGCGCCACATAGTAATTTCCTTTTTAACTTAATTGAGAAATAACGGTATAAACAGAAGACTTCACGCCGTCCAAAGTGCTCGTTGAACCCTCAGCCCCAGGAAGCCAGTTGCGCCAGTTAAGTACCAGCATCTGCCCAGCTAAGGCAAGAACAATGAACACTAAAAAAAGCAAAACAAAAATCACTCCGTAACCATGGAAATGGCTCGGCGAATGAACGATTGCGCTGCTATTGATCGGGTGGGTCATACTTTTCTCCGTTGCTAGGTTCTTAGAACCAGGGACGCCAGATCCACACCAAGCTGTGGGCGAAGAAAGCTCCAACAGCCCACAACAGGTAACCCTGTATGAAGTACTGGTGAAACTCTTGGGCTTCTTGGTCTGTCAGCCCTGAGGGGTTAGCTGCATCAGTCATAGTTTGTGCCTCTCTC
>CAMBWM010000107.1 GCA_945871335.1 Polaromonas sp. YR568
ACCCTCACCGGATGCAGGGGGAAAAAGCGGGGATGACACAAGTGGGCGGGGATGGATTCCTGCCTACGCAGTAATGACGAAAAAAGGAGCGGGAGTGATGGCGCAAGCAAATCCATGGCTCAGTCGGGGTGGGGTCGGTGGCCGATTTCTGGTACCCCAGCATGAGGCAGCCGGCCCCACCCCGACTGCGCCTCCCCGAACCCGAACCCGAATCCGAATTCGAACCCGCACCAGAAACGTCAAGCCACGCGGCAGATCTTCAGCATGTTGGTGCCGCCCGGTGCGCCCATCGGTTCGCCGCAGGTGATGGCGTACACGTCGCCGCTTTGCACAATGTTCCGGCGCAGCAAATGACCCTCAGCCTGCTCCAGCGCGGTGTCGCGGTCGGCGCTGGTGTCCATCAGCAGCGGGCGCACATTGCGGTACAGCGCCATCTTGCGCTGCGTCGCCAGGCGCGGCGTCAGCGCATAGATGGGCACGCGAATGTCATGCCGGCTCATCCACAGCGGCGTCGAGCCACTGTCGGTCAGCGCCACGATGGCTTTGGCGCCCAGGTGATGCGCCGTGATCAGCGCGCCCATAGCGATTGACTGGTCAATTCGCATGAACGTCTTGCCGGTGAAATCAGCTTCGAGGTCGGCGTATTCGGTCTTCTCGGCCTCCACGCAAATCTTCGCCATCTCTTCAATGGTCTCGAGCGGAAAGCGGCCGGCGGCCGACTCGGCGCTCAGCATCACGGCGTCGGTGCCGTCGAGCACGGCGTTGGCGACGTCGCTCACCTCGGCGCGCGTGGGCACCGGGTTGTTGATCATGCTTTCCATCATTTGCGTGGCGGTGATGACCAGCTTGTCGGCAGCGCGCGCCATTTTGATCATGCGCTTTTGCAGCGCCGGCACCACCGCGTTGCCCACTTCAATGGCCAGGTCACCGCGCGCCACCATGATGCCGTCGCTCACCCGCAAGATTTCTTCCAGCTTGGGAATGGCTTCGGCACGTTCGATCTTGGCGATCAGCCCGGGCGTGTGTTTGTAAGGTGCGGCGGCCACGTTGCACAACTGGCGCGCCATTTCCATGTCGGTGGCGTTTTTGGGAAAGCTCACCGCCACATAGTCGGCCTGAAAGCTCATGGCCGTCTTGATGTCTTCCATGTCCTTGGCCGTCAACGCCGGCGCAGTCAGGCCCCCGCCTTGCTTGTTGATGCCCTTGTTGTTGGACAGCACGCCGCCCTGCTTGACGGTGGTGTGAACCTGCTCGCCACGCACGGCGTCCACCGTCAGCACGATCAGTCCGTCATTGAGCAAGAGCACGTCACCGGCTTTCACGTCGCGCGGCAGTTCCTTGTAGTCCAGGCCCACGCCTTTGATGTCGCCCGGCTCGGTGCGCGAGGCGTCGAGCACAAATTTTTCGCCGCCCACCAGCATCACCTTGCCCTCAGCGAATTTGCCAACGCGAATCTTCGGACCTTGCAGGTCAGCCATGATGGCGATCTCGCGGCCGACGCGCCGGGCAGCTTCGCGCACCAGTCCCGCCAGCTTAATGTGGTCTTCGGCCGTGCCGTGGCTGAAATTGAGCCGTACCACGTTCACGCCGGCCGCGATCATCTTTTCAAGAATGTCAGGCTGGTTGGACGAGGGGCCGAGGGTGGCAACAATTTTGGTGGCGCGGCTGGGCATAAGGATGTCTTCCGTGTAATTTAATTTCCATTCTCACACGAACGAGTTACCAGGTCGGTACGAGGGCTGCATGCCGGTTGCAGGGCTTGCCGCACAACAGGCCGTTAACTGGCTGCGCGTTTTTGCAAAATCTCAAACGCTGGCAAGGTCTTGCCTTCCAGCACTTCCAGAAAAGCGCCGCCGCCGGTGGATATGTAGTCCACCTGCTTTTCAATGCCGTACTTGGCAATCGCTGCCAGGGTGTCACCACCGCCGGCAATCGAAAACGCGCTGCTGTCGGCGATGGCGCGGGCGATACCTTCGGTGCCCCTGGCAAACGCGTCAAACTCAAACACGCCGACCGGTCCGTTCCAGACGATGGTGCCCGCCGCCTTGAGCATGGCCGCTAAGCGCGCCGTGGTGTCGGGGCCAATGTCCAGGATCAGGTCGTCGTCAGCCACCTCATTGGCGGCTTTCACCGTGGCCACGGCGTCGGCGGCAAAGGTCTTGGCGGTCACCACGTCGGTCGGGATCGGCACATCGGCGCCGCGCGCTTTCATGGCGGCAATCACGGCACGTGCGTCGTCCAGCAGGCCAGGCTCAGCCAGACTTTTGCCGATGCCAAGCCCTGCGGCCAGCATGAAGGTGTTGGCAATGCCGCCGCCCACAATCAGCTGGTCCACCTTGCCGGCCAGCGCCTGCAAAATGGTCAGTTTGGTCGAGACCTTGCTGCCGGCCACGATGGCCACCAACGGCCGGCGCGGCTGGGCCAGCGCCTTGGCAATCGCGTCCATCTCTGCGGCCAGCAACGGGCCGGCCGAGGCGACTTTGGCAAATTGCGCAATGCCGTAGGTCGATGCTTCGGCGCGGTGTGCGGTGCCAAAGGCGTCATGCACAAAAATATCGCAAAGCGCGGCCATCTTGCGCGCCAGCGCTTCGTCGTTTTTCTTTTCGCCGGGGTTCACGCGGCAGTTCTCCAGCATGACGATCTGTCCGGGCTGCACGGCCACGCCTTCGGTCCAGTTAGATACCAGAGGGATCTCGCGCTGCATCATCTCGCCCAGTCGCTTAGCCACCGGCGCCAGCGAATCAGCTGGCTTGAACGCGCCTTCGGTGGGCCGGCCCAGGTGTGAGGTGACCATCACCGCCGCGCCGGCGTCCAGCGCCATTTGCAGGCAGGGTACCGAGGCACGGATCCGCGTGTCTTCGGTGATGCGGCCGCTGTCGTCTTGCGGCACGTTCAGGTCGGCGCGGATGAACACGCGCTGACCGGCGACTTGACCGTTGGCACAGAGTTCAGAAAAACGGATGAAGTTCATGGAGAAGCTCGCTGGCAAAAAAAGCGCAAAACAGTTTGAAAAACAACTGAAAAAACTGCCGGATTGTAGGAGCCGGGAGTTACCAGCCCAGGCCCACATGCAGCGGCAAATACACCGCCATGCCGACGATGATGGTGCCCAGCAAGCCGCGCTGCCAGTAGTACCAGGCCAGGCCGGCCAATACGGCAAATATGCGCGCGTCCTGCCAGCTGGCGATCAGCTGGCCTTGGGTCATGACCATCTCCGGCACGATCACCGCCGACAGCGCTGCAATGGGCGCGTAATTCAGGCCGCGCTGAGCCCAGCTGGGCAGCGACCAAGGCTTGCTGGAAAACAAAAAGAAGCAGCGCGTGAGTACCGTGACGCAGGCTAAGCCGACGATTGTGCCCACGGTATAGAGATCGGTTTGGTTCATGAGCGTGTGCGTTCAGTCGGTCTTGCCGGGGTGGTCAGTTTGGTGCAGAGGTGTTTTTTCCAGCATCAGGCAGGCGGCCACGGCAGCGGCAATTGCCACCAGGATGTTGAGATTGAGTGGCAGGGCAAAAGCGGCAACGGCCGCCGCGCCGGCCACGCCCGCCGAGATGGCACGCAGCTGCGTGGTGGCCAATGAACACAAAATGCCCAGCAGCGCCAAAATGGCGGCAAAGCCCAAGCCCCAGGACAGCGGGATCGAATGCGCCAGCGCGATGCCCAACAGGCTGGGCACCACCCAGGCCAACCAGCTCATGGTTGCATTGCCGGCCAGATAGGCTTCTTGTGCGCGGCGAGTCAGCGCTTCATCGCTGGGATGCGGATAGCGTTTGGTGAACAACACATAACTCAGATCGGCCGTGAAAAAACCGCTGACCAGCCGCCGCCATAAAGGCTGGTGCATCAGGTAAGCGCGCAGATGGGCGCTGAAGACGATAAATCGCAGGTTCACGCAAAACGAGGTGGCCAAAATCACCCACATGGGCGCGCCCGCCGCCAGCAGCGGTATGGCCGCCAACTGTGAGCTGCCGGCAAACACCAGCAAGGTCATCAGTACCGCTTCAAAACCACTCATGCCCGACTTGGCCATGGCGACGCCGGTCATCAGGCCCCAGGCCGCCAGACCGGGCGCCACGCTGGACATGTCTTTCAAGCCGAGACGGAATTCAGGGTGTTTGAACAAGGCAGTCAAAAGGGGCTCATTTCAAGGTGTCCGTGTGGTTTGCCGCTGCAAAAATCTGACCGGGGTGCAGCGCAAAGCCATGTAAAAAGTCGGCAGCCTCCAGCGGCTTGCCGCCGGCTTTTTGCAGCCGTGTGGCGCGCAGCACGCCTGACGCCGTGGCGATGTCGACGCCTTCAGCGCTGACAGCGAGAACTTCCCCTGGCTGAGCGGCCCGAGAGTGCGGCTCCATGGCCTGGGCGCGCCAGAACTTGATAGTCTCTCCGCCCAGCACGCTGTTGGCCACTGGAAAAGGGTTGAAGGCACGCACACGGCGCGCCAGCGTGGTGGCCGGCTGCGTCCAGTCGAGCGCAGCTTCGCGCTTGTCAATCTTGTGCGCGTAGCAAACGCCGTTGATAGGTTGAGCCACGCCGTGCAACGCGCCGGTTTGCGCCTGTTGCAAGGTCTGCACGATCAGGCGGGCGCCGAGTGCGGCCAGCGTATCGTGCAATGACTCAGTGGTGTCCTGCGGGCCTATGGGCAGCGTTTGCATCAGCAGCATATTGCCCGTGTCCAGCCCGGCGTCCATTTGCATGATGGTGACGCCGGTCTCTAAGTCTCCCGCTTCAATGGCCCGGTGAATGGGCGCGGCGCCGCGCCAGCGCGGCAACGCCGACCCGTGAATGTTCAAACAGCCTAGCCTTGGCAGGTCGAGCACCCATTGCGGCAGGATCAGGCCGTAGGCGGCGACCACCATCACGTCGGCGCGGGCCGATTCGATGGCGGTGCGGGCGGTGGCTGCGTCCTCGGGGTATTTGCCGTCTGTGCGCAGGCTGCGCGGCTGGGCTGTGGGTATCTGATGTGCCAGTGCCCACTGTTTGACGGCAGAGGCTTGCAACTTCATGCCGCGGCCGGCGGGGCGGTCGGGCTGTGTGAGCACCAGGGCGATGTCAAAGCCGGCCTCATGCATATGCGCCAGGGCCACGCGAGCGAATTCAGGGGTACCGGCAAAGATGACGCGCATGCGTCGATTCTAGGTGGCCGCCTGGATGCCTGAGACCGGAAGGCAGTGTTAGCGTGCGGCGTCGCGCTCTTCGTCTTTCTTTTGTTTGACCAGCTTGGTCTTGATCCGGTTGCGCTTGAGCGGCGAAAGATGTTCAACAAAGACCTTGCCCAACAAATGGTCCATCTCGTGCTGAATACAGACCGCCAGCGTCCCTTCTGCTTCGTAAGTTTGCAACTGGCCGTCCAGGTTGAGTGCCTGCACCTTCACCGCGATAGAGCGCTCAACGCCGTCATAGATGCCAGGCACCGACAGGCAGCCTTCTTCGCCAAGTCGGGTCTCTTCGCTGAGCCACACCAGCTCGGGGTTGATCAACACCATGGGTTCGTCGCGTTTTTCGCTCACGTCAATGACGATCAGGCGCTCATGCACGTCCACCTGAGTGGCGGCCAGGCCAATGCCAGCGGCTTCGTACATGGTTTCAAACATGTCGCTCACCAGTTGTGAAAGTCGTTGATTCACATCGGCCACCGGCTTGGCGACGGTGTGCAGGCGAGGGTCGGGGTATCGAAGAATGGTGAGATGGGTCATCGGGCGTGTGGTCTGAAAAAGCAGGACTTATTTTCGGTCAGATTGGCGCGGCTGGCCTGCCAAAGGATGATTCATACTATTAGAATAATTTTTAAAGTTATTGGCGCTTTAAAAGGAAATAAATTAACCTATAGGTATACATTTATTTCAATCAGGAGATGCCACATGTTTAGCCACCCATTGAACAGCGATCAGGCCCAGGAATTGGGCGCCTGGCTTCGACTGTCTCTCACAGACGGCGTAGGCAATGAAACAGCGCGGCAGTGGCTGTCGGCTTATGGCCTCCCGCAGGCCATTTTTGAAGTGGACCCGAGCACTAAGAGCGGGTTCGGAGGCGAGCGCTTGCGTCTAGCCATCAAGACCGTACCCGAGGCCTTGCCTGCGCTGCTAGCCCGCACCCTGGCCTGGCTGGCGCAAGGGCAGGACCGCTGCATTGTGACTTTGGGGGATGCCCATTACCCGGCATCTTTGCTCAATATCGCTGACCCGCCCTTGATGCTTTACCTGATGGGCAGCCTCGTACCCCGGCCCGAATCGAACGCAAGTCAAGGCCTGGCCGGCATGCCCTGTCTGGCCATCGTCGGCAGCCGCAACCCGACGCCGCAAGGTCAAATCAATGCAACGCAATTTGCCCAGGCTTTGAGCGCTGCTGGTTTGTGCGTGGTGTCGGGCTTGGCCTTGGGGGTGGACGGTGCGGCACACGAGGGCGCATTAAAGGCTGGGGGTTATACCGTGGCGGTGGTCGGAACGGGGTTGGACCGTGTGTATCCCCGCAAGCACCTGGCTCTGGCGCACCACATTGCAGAGCGGGGCCTGATCGTCAGTGAGTTTGCGCTCGGCACGCCGCCACTGACGGCCAACTTCCCCAGGCGTAACCGTTTGATTGCCGGCCTGAGCCTGGGCACGCTGGTCATCGAAGCAGCGCCCCAGTCGGGTTCGCTCATCACGGCGCGGCTGACCGCCGAGCAGGGCAAGGAGGTGTTTGCCATACCCGGCTCAATCCACTCGCCACTGTCACGCGGCTGCCACCTGCTCATCAAGCAGGGTGCCAAATTGGTGGAGTCCGCGCAGGATGTGCTCGAAGAGTTGCATGCACTGCCTGGCACGTTGCAGACGCCCGAGATTTGCGGGGACGCCCCGCCGCTGGACGGCGCGCCAGCGACCGACGTGCAGCCAGACAATCCCTTGTTGCGGGCGCTGGGCTTTGACCCCAGCAGTCTGGACGAGTTGCAGGCTCGCACCGGCTTGGAGACGGCCGCGTTGCAGGTCCAATTACTCGGGCTGGAGATGGATGGCGAGCTGGCCCGGCTACCGGGAGGGAAATTTGTACGCATTGCCAAGGGCTGAAGCGGCCAGATGTCAAAAACTTGCGTTATATTGAGGCCATATGTTTGAAGTGCTGGTGTACGTTTATGAAAATTATTGGCAAGGTGACGCTTGCCCGGCGCCGCGTCAGTTAAGCCGCAAGCTGATTGCCGCCGGCTTTGAGACTGACGAGATTGAAGCAGCGCTGACCTGGCTCAGCGGCCTGCAAGTGGCGGCCCACAACACCCGCGCCACTGGCCCGAGCAAAGAAGAATCCGCCCCCCGCCCCGAGCATCCTGTTTTGCTGCAAGCGCAATCAGCCGACAGCATGCGTGTTTATTCTGTGGCCGAGCAAGACCACCTGGGCGCAGAGACACTGGGATTTGTGAGCTTTTTGGAGTCGGCCGGCGTGTTGCCGCCGCACATGCGCGAGATCGTCATGGACCGCGCCATGGCCGCACCCGGCGACCCGCTGGATCTCGACGACCTGAAAATCATTGTGCTCATGGTTTATTGGAGCGTGGGCGAAGAACCCGACGCTTTGGTGCTGGACGAACTTTGTGAAGACGCTCACTACCGCGTGGCGCATTGAAGCGCCTTCCCCCGGCCACAAAAAAGCCCGCTGACAGCGGGCTTATTTTCGGCCAGGGGCAGCGGCCTCAGACGGTCGCGCCCGCGTTCGGGTCGTTCGGGTCTTCGTCTTTCTTGCTGGTGGGCTTGATCAGGTCTTCGCGCTTGATGCCCAGCCACATGGCAATCGCCGCCGCCACAAACACCGATGAGTAAATGCCAAACAAAATGCCGATGGTCAGCGCCATCGCAAAGTAGTGCAGCGTCGGGCCGCCGAACAGCAACATGGACAGCACCATGATCTGCGTCGAGCCGTGCGTGATGATGGTGCGGCTGATGGTGGAGGTGATGGCGTTGTCGATGATCTCCACCGTCTGCATCTTGCGAAA
>CAMBWM010000108.1 GCA_945871335.1 Polaromonas sp. YR568
GTTGTTCAAACGCGCGATGTACTACACAAGATAGACGAATATCTGGCGATAGCAGGATCTGATAAACGACATTTACTCAGCGTCCAGATCTGGCTCAAAGATATCACTGCGGACTTTGCGGGTATGAACAGTGTCTGGGCTGAGTGGGCACCAAAAGATGCCCTTCCAACACGCGCAACAGGCGAAGTTCATCTTGCATCGCCCGATCTACTGGTTGAGATCATTGTGACGGCTGCCAAGATTTAAATGCAAGCACACTCCTCATTCAGTTAACTATAGGCGTTTGCAAACCAGCTGGTCATTGTTTCTTACTTTGGACAATCAAGTGGTCGCCTAGTGGCAATTAGGGAGGCTATTGAATCGAAGAGGCTTGTCCCATTGGTATTCTCTTAATTTTGCAGCACTCTTCACAAGGCAATTAAATTCTCTCTAGCTCACTGAGGTTTAGTTGCATTTGATACTGGCTTGCCCTGGACGGTATCAGAGCGTCCAGAGTCTGGACACTTTGGTTTGTGTTGAATTAACTTGATGCTGCTGGAAGTGGCAGGCCAGGTTATTTCACCGTAGGTTCCTGAATTATTCGATCAGCGACAGTCACACTTCATCCCTCCAGTCAGCCATCAGATCAGCAATGAACGCCTCGCTAGACGGTGGTAATGATCGTCCGATCTTGCGAACGATGCCGATCCAGCGCGTGACCGTGTAGTCATGTATCGGTTTGATGACCACGCCCGTGTGCATTGGAACGTCGCGTGCTGATACTGGCAGAACTGTAAGCCCCCGACCAAAGCGTACCATTGCCAGCGCACTCGCTAGTGCCACGACCTCACAACTGCATACCGGCGTGCAACCCGCTTGCGAAAAAGCAGCATCAACAAGGCGACGGGCACTTGTTTCGCGATCCATTTGGATTAGCGGGTAAGCGGCAATGCGTTTAAGCGTCAGTCTGCGTACATTTACTAGCGGGTGGCCCGGCGGCAGAACAGCTTGCAGGCGCGCTTGAAGCAGCGGGGTGAAATCCAGTTGCGGCTCAGTTGAAGGCATGTCTGCAACTCCAAAGTCCACCTCGCCGCTGCGCACCATATCGAGTGTGCGACTGCCTGATGCGTCCTTAACCGCAAAGCCTATCTTCGGATGTCCTTGCTGGAAGCGCGCAATAGCCAGAGGCAGCACAGTGCTGGCAAATGACTGAAGGCACGCCAGCCGGACGATACCGCGGCGCCCAAGCGCAATATCTCGTGTTTCGGCAACTACGACATCAAACTCCTCCTGCAGTCGCTCGAATTTCAGCGACAGTTCGCGGCCAGCGCGAGTTATTTCGACAGTGCGGGTATTACGATCAAAAAGCTGAAGCCCCACATATTTCTCCAATTGGCGGATTTGTACAGTGAGTGCCGGCTGAGATACGTGCAGTTCGTGCGCGGCCCTGCTGAAGCTCGAGTGGCGGGCAACGGCTAGAAAGGCTCGGACCTGCCTCAGGTTTATATTCATTCATATAGGTTATTACAGTTATCTGAATTATTCAATTGTTTAATTTATTGATTGCGCAAAGAATCAGAAAAATTGCAGAGGAAATAACTCATGGCCCTCACGCCCACAGATTCCGATAACCCAGCTGAGGGAAGTGGAAATCACATGCTTGACCGAATGCGCTCGGGCGCAACCGCCTGGGGAGTTGGCCTTCGCCAGGCGCGTACTGCCGATACTGGTCGCGCCATGAAGACTGCCGGCTGCGACTGGCTTTTCATCGATACAGAACATAACTCGATGCACCTGGACGTGGCCACGCAGATCTGCATAGCAGGGCAGGATGCAGGGGTGACACCAGTTGTGCGAGTACCAGGTGAAGACTATGCTCTGGCTAATCGCATGCTGGATAACGGCGCCATGGCCATCGTGATGCCCCATGTAAACGATGCAGCGCAGGCTATTGCGTTCGCCAGAGCCTGCCGCTACCCGCCGCTTGGCAAGCGCTCGGTTGCTGCCGGACTGCCCCAAGTTAACTTTGCCTCCATGCCGTTGTCCGCCGCCATCACTGCAATCGAGCCGCGCATCCTGCTACTACCGATGGTCGAGACGCTCGAAGGTGCGCGCAATGTCAGATCGATTGCAGGCACGCCCGGGCTTAATGGAATCTTGCTAGGGATGACCGACTTGTCCATAGAACTGGGTGTACCTGGCGAGGTAACGCATCCTTCGGTCAGGGCTGTGGTGGCCGATACCATCGAGGCCTGCAGGGCAGAGGGCAAGTGGGTCGGCATTGGTGGTGTCGCAGATCCTTCTGTACTTCGTGAGTACACCGCGTTAGGCATGAACTTTGTACTTATCGGCTCTGACCTTGGGCTGCTGATGGGTTCCGTAACCGCGCGAATATCGGCGCTGGCAGGAGAGGTAGCGCACGCTGTACCGGCGAAAGGTAAAGCACAGTGAAGATCACCCGTATAGACACTACAGTGGTCGAACTGACCCTTCCTAAACCAGCCATGAATTCGGCACGTATCCCCATCAAGACTGTCGGTTGCGTGCTTGTTCAATTGCGCACCGAAAGCGGCGACACAGGGGAGGGCTTTGTTTACACCATGCGTGGCAGGCACATGGCGCCACTCAAGGCAACGATCGACTCGCTGGGCGAACTACTAATTGGGCAAGACTGCTCGGCCCCCGAGGCTCTTTGGGAAAAGCTCTGGAAGGAAATCTATTTCTTCGGCTTCACCGGCTTAGCGGTGATGGCTATCTCCGCGCTGGACACAGCCACCTGGGACGCCCACGCAAAGCGCCTTGGCCAGCCACTGGATGCGTTGTGGGGCCGACATTCCAGCAAGCTGCCTGCATATGCAAGTCAGGGCCTTTGGGCTGACCTGGGGCCGGACGAACTCGCTCGCGAGGCCGAAGGCTTTGTTAAGGCAGGCTGGCAGGCGATGAAGATGCGAACAGGGCGACCTGATATTGCAGAGGACGTTCGCTGCGTGCAAGCAGTACGGGAGGCTATAGGCGAAAAGGTAGCATTGATGACCGACAACAGCCGCTCGCTCACACTTGCCCACGCCATTCGACTGGGACGCGAGCTTGAAAAATTTAACCTGGCCTGGTTCGAGGAGCCGCTGCCTGCTCACGATCTGGCCGGCATCGCGCAAGTCGCCGCCGCGTTGGACACTCCTGTTGCCATCGGCGAAAACGACTACACGCGATATGGCTTTCGACGGTTGCTTGAAACAAAGGCCGCCGACATCTGGATGATGGACTTGGCGCGCGTCGGTGGCCTGTCAGAGATGCGCAAGGTGGCGGCGTTGGCGCGGGCACACGACATACCCGTGTCCAATCACATCTTTACCGAGCACAGTTTGGCAGCTTGCGGCACCTTTTCGAACCTCAACTATGTCGAGTACATCGATTGGTTTGAGGAGCTTTTCGTCGAGCCCGTGCAGCTGGTCGATGGTTGCCTAGAACTCCCTGGCCGGCCGGGCCACGGATTTACTTTTAATCAGCGTGTCATCGACAAGTGCAGGGTTGCTTAATTACCATGGCAAGACTTGTCGCCCACAACATTGCTGACCTGCGGCTTGCCGCCAAGGCAAGGCTGCCCCGTGGACTGTTCGACTATGTGGACAGGGGTACCGAAGAGGAGTTGTCCCTGCATAGCAACCGCAAGGCATTTGACGGTATTCAGTTCGTGCCACGCCCGCTCGTTGATGTTGCTACCCGCGAGCAGGGCACTGATCTACTGAACTCCAAGCTGGCCATGCCAATGGTCATTGCGCCGACCGGCATGGCGGGAATGTTATGGCACCAGGGAGAGATTGCTATTGCTCGTGCCGCAAAAGCGGCGGGTGTACCGTTCACGTTGTCGACCTACTCCATTACCCCGATAGAGGAAGTAGGCTTGGTGGGTGGAGATCTGTGGTTCCAGCTCTACCTTTGGTCCAGCATGGACATGTCACTCGAGCTCGTCAAGCGCGCGCAGAACGCGGGTTACAAGGCTCTGGTGGTCACCGTTGACAGTGTGGTCAACGGCAATCGCGAGCACAACCGACGCAACGGCTTCTCGGTTCCAATGCGTCTTACGCCGCGCAATATCTGGGATGGTGCGCTTCACCCGAGCTGGACTCTGGGCGTGATGGGGCGCTACATGTTGACAAGCGGTATTCCCGAATTTGCCAATTTTCCCAAGGACGTACGCTCGGATCTGCGTGGCCGTACCGGCGGCAACGGTCCTGCCACGTTGCCCAAGAACGAGTCCCAGAACTGGAATGACATACGCCGCCTTCGCCAGCTGTGGCAAGGCCCGCTTATTGTCAAGGGGATCCTACACCCGCTGGATGCGATCAATGCCATCGACTGTGGTGCTGATGGCATTGTCGTGTCTAACCACGGCGGGCGTGCGCTGGATGGCGCATTGGCGCCGTTGCAAGCGCTGCCCGCGATTGTTACAGCCGTGCATGGCCGTGCGCGCATCTTGCTTGATGGCGCAGTGATCCGCGGTTCAGACGTGGTGAAGGCCATCGCGCTAGGCGCCGATGCCGTCATGGTCGGCCGAGCTCCGCTGTGGGGTGTAGCCGCAGCCGGAGAAGCAGGGGTTGCACTGGCGCTAGCAACATATCGCAGCGAGATTGATCGCGTAATGGCGTATCTTGGTTGCCGCAGCATTGCCGAAATTCACCGAGACCTTTTGTACCAAGAGGGCCCTCACGCGCCGTCGTCTTTTAAAGGAGCAACAAATGAAAAATCTCAACATTCCGGGTGGTCTACGCCTACACCGAAGTCGCCGCAAGGTTCTAATTGAAGCCCTGGCTGCAGCCCTAGTTGGCGCAGGTCTTTCGGCTCAAGCGCAGTCAGGCGACTATCCAACTAAAGCTGTGACTTTTATTATTCCATACCCTCCGGGCGGTCTTGGTGATGCGGCATGCCGCCGACTTGCACTGCGTCTGTCTGACATCTGGAAGGTGCCAGTGCCGGTCGAAAATAAACCTGGCGCAGCTGGCCTGCTCGGAGCTGGCATCGTTGCTAAGGCGCCAGCCGACGGTTATACGCTCATGTACACCATTCCAGAAACGCTATCCATAACCAAGGCGGCGCGGCAGAACCCGGGCTTTGATCCTGTGGGCGACTTCCAACCGATCTCGCTTAGTGTGTTGAGTAGTGTCGTTCTGACAGTGCCAGCGGACTCGCCACACAAGACGTTCAAGGACTTCATTGATTATGCAAAGAAGAACCCCGGTAAGCTCAACTTCGGTATTCAGGGTACTGGCAGCGGATTTCACCTTGCGCTTGAAGCATTAAAAGCTGCAGCTGCAGTTGACATCATTGCGGTTCCTTATAAAGGTGCGGCGCCAGCAATGGTAGACCTGCTGGGTGGCAGACTTGACGCAATGATGGTGTCTACTTCGGTCACAATGCCGCACGTTCAGGCCGGTAAACTTCGTAACATCGCTATTGCAAGCAAGGACCGCATTGCGCAGGCGCCAGGGGTTCCAACTATTGGAGAAACTTACCCAGGTTATGACTTTCCGGTAGGCCTCGCCGTATTTGTCCGTAACGGCACGCCCAAACCCATCGCCGACAAACTTACCGCTGACATTCGCAGGGTAATGAATGAACCGGCAATGGTCGACTGGCTGGCCAGCGTGGCCAGCGTCACTTCCAACATCACGCCCGACGAGTTCAGAGTCCGGATCGCAAGGGAAGTGCCAACCTATCAGCAACTTATGGACAAAGCAGGGATAAAGCTAGAATAAGTTTGTAGAAATGACCCACGCTCAACAGAAGGTATTCCTTACAAGAGACCACGTACTCGAGCAAATTCTCGATGACCTCGCGCTGGATCTTTCGGTACTCGGCATCCAGGTCATTCGTGGTCCAGAGTCTCGCCCTGGTGAGAAAACTTTATACCCGCCTGAGGATTGGCCGCGACTGTTTGGTACGACCGACGTAGCAGTCTTTACCTCTCGCGGCATTGCGTCGGCAGATCTGATGCGCGCTGCACCGAGACTGCGCGGCATCGTCAATGTGGCCATTGGACTTGAGACGGTAGACCTCAAGGCTGCGGACGAACTTGGAATCATTGTTGGCCATGGCGCTATGCCCGAGAACTACCTTGGCATGGCCGAAGCGGCAGTCATGCTCATCCTTAATCTGCGGTACCAGCTGCGTGCGACCGAGCAGGTGTTGCGCGGTCAGCGTCAGCGTCCACCCGCAAGGCCCGAAGCCCAACATGCCCGCATGTTGAATGGCAGTACGGTGGGCATGCTGGGCTTTGGGCGGATCGCTGGCGCAGTAGCTAAGCGGCTGCGGCCATTTGGCGTGACCATGATCTCGCACTCGCCGACTACAAGGCCCGATCGATTCCCTGCGGATGTTACTCAGGTGGACTTTGACACGCTTATGCGCAAGAGCGACATAGTAGCCATATTTGCCGAGTCCAACAGCAGCACGCGCGGCATGATCGACGAGCGTGCGCTGTCGCTGATGAAACCGACGGCCTATCTGCTTAATGTGGCACGTGGTGACTTACTTGATGAAGCCGCCGTCGAGCGCGCATTGCGAGAGCGCCGCATCGCCGGAGCCGCACTCGACGTGTCGCAGGTGGAACCATTGCCAATGGACAGTCCACTTCGAACACTCGATAACGCTATTCTTACCCCACATATGGTTGGCCACACGCTTGAGCTTTATGAAGCCCTAGCCCCCGCCGCGCTGGAAAACATCATACGGATCCTTCGCGGTGATCTGCCGCTGTATTGCAAGAATCCTGATATTGAACAAAAGTGGCGGGAGCGGCTAGCACTGTTGGCATGATTACCGCCCATGACGGTGTGGAATTTCTAAGTCACATTCCTGTCCAACGGTGACTATTTTCCCAAGCACATTAAGGCATAGGCAAAGCAGTTTTGTAGCGGACTTGTTTCAGCGCAAAGCTAGAGCGAATTTTTTCAATTCCTGAAATTGGCGAGAGTTGATCCAAGATGAATTTTTCTAAAGCTGAGATATCAGTCACAGCCACGCGGATCAAGTAGTCACTATCGCCAGTCATTAAATAGCACTCCATCACCTCGTCGTGTTCTGCGATGCGTTCCTCAAATTCTGCAAGTGCTGACTTTGATTGCTCTTTCAAGCTGATCGAGATGAACACCGACAAAGTCAAACCCAATTGCTTCGGATTGACCAAGGCCACGTAGCGGGTAATGACGCCAGCAGCTTCAAGCGATTTGACGCGCGCCAGGCAGGGGGAGGGCGACAAATGTACCCGCCGTGCCAGTTCAATGTTTGTCAGCGAGCTGTCGTTTTGCAATTCCGTCAAAATTTTCAGATCTGTGATGTCTATATTCATTTAATGCTTCAAATGTCTGTATTTAAAATATTTTATGCTTATATTTAAGAAAATTGTGAAGTAAACGATAGTTAATTCGGGAGAATATTTTTTACAGTTGAGCTCATGAAAGATATGAATTCACCCAGCATGGATGCCGCCGCCAAAGCCAGTGACAGCGACCCTCTTGAAACAGCAGAATGGCGCGATGCGTTCTTGTCCTTGGTCGCTGCCAATGGCCCTGAACGTGCCCGATTCATTTTGGACAAGTTGATGCAATTGGCCAATACAAGCCAATTGCACTGGCAGCCTGAGTTGGCGACGCCCTATGTCAACAGTGTTGCTGTCGAACGTGAACCTGCATATCCCGGTGACTTGGCGATGGAAGAGCGGTTGGGCTCTTTGATTCGTTGGAACGCATTGGCCATGGTGGCGCGTGCCAATGCGGCTTATGGCGAGTTAGGAGGCCACATTGCAAGTTACGCCAGCGCAGCAGATTTGTTTGAAGTTGGGTTCAACCATTTTTTCCATGCGCGCTGTCAATCCCATGGCGGTGACTTAGTTTTCTTTCAACCACACAGTGC
>CAMBWM010000109.1 GCA_945871335.1 Polaromonas sp. YR568
TCACGTGCTGCTCTTTGCCCCGGGTGTCAGTGAAGCGGAAGTCAACAAACTTGACTTCGTTTTCCTTGACCATTTTCATGACGTCTGCGACGGTCTTTGCCATCAGAATCTCCTGTTGCTGGATGGTGGTTAAAAATCTTTTCAGTGCAACTGAATGCACTTTCTATGCCACAGGGGGAGATCCCCCGCTGAAAGCAGAACCTGCGATTGTGCCGTCAACTGACGCCGTTTTCAGGGCGATTGGGCATAAATTGCCAGAACTCAGCTCAGGCCCAAGTAGATGACTTTTTTAGAGCAGATACGGCGACCCCGTGATTGACCCGTTTTGGTGCACTTATTTGCACCAAAATAGGGCTAAATAGAGCGCACCAATTGAGGGCCCAGCTTTAGATTAAAAAGGTGCAAGCCGGCCAACACGCCCGGAAAAGCTGCATTCACGTCGGCAGGCGTCCCTTTGACGCCCAGCTCAATGTGGCGACCGTACTCAGCATGGTCCATGCTGGGCAGGCTAAACACCTTGACGCCCGGATGACGCGCTTCAATAGTGAGCATGAGGGGCGTCAGCATGGCCTCCATAGTGCCCATCACGATCACGGATTTTTCAATATAAGCCTGCAACTGGTGCAGGTGACTGAAATGCGTGTCCAGCACCCACTCGACCATGGGCCAGGCCATGACCGGAAAACCAGGAACGAAATAGATGCCCCCACGCTCACCCGCTGCGTGTGGTTCGCTGCCCCCCGGGGGGGCGCTCGCAGCTTGGGACGGCCCGGCGCTGCTCAGGTCAATACCCCCACGCTCACCCACTGCGTGTGGTTCGCTGCCCCCCGGGGGGGCGCAAAAGAAACCGGGTATTTTGTTGTAGGGGTTGGGAATGATGGAGGCGCCCACCGGGAAGGTGCCCATGTTGAGGCGGTGGATGTTGTCCTCGCGGTCGGGTTCGAAGGGCAGGCCTTGCTCGCGCGCCACGTCTTGCATGCGCTCGCGGATCAGCACTTTGGCCTGTGGGTGCAGCTCCAGCTCCACGCCCAGGGCGCGCGCTGCGCAGTGGCGCGTATGGTCATCGGGTGTGGCGCCAATACCGCCGAAAGAAAATACCACATCACCGCGCTCGCTCGCAGCGGCAAAGGCCCGGGCTAACGTGGCCGTGATGCGATGCGGGTCGTCGCCCACATAATCCGCGTAACTCAGTTGCAGTCCGCGTGCGGCCAACAGCTCAATGGCTTTGGGCATGTGCTTGTCGGCACGCTTGCCGGAGAGGATTTCGTCGCCGACGATGATGATTCCGAAATGTGGGGCCATGAAGTATGAAAGGCGCTGGACGCTCAGGGTAAAGGTGGCAAGGGCTCGGTCGCAGGCGCCGTCGGTAAAAAGGGCACGTCAACAGGTGTGCCGGCCGTTGACATGAACTCATCGCGCAAGCGCAGTTGCTGCAAAGCCGATAAAGCAAAGTGCGCAAACCACAATGAAGAAAAGGCAAACACGAGGGTGTAAATCCAGATGGCCACGGGTACCAGGATGGGCGCCATGGCCACGAACATGGCGCCTGAGGCCCAGATCACACTGGGCACTGCGCCCAGGTAGCCGCTGAGCACACCGATGCTCAACAGACTCCAACGATTCTCCTTAAAAATGTGCCGACGTTCGTCGGCGCTGGCGTACTCTGCCAGCGCGTCATAAGCCATCACGCGGTAAGTCAGCCAACCCCATATCAACGGTGGCAAAACCAGCACCAGAGGCGGCACAAGCCACAAAGGAAATGACAAGATCAGGGCGATACAGGCCAGCAATGTCGAGGCCAAACTCCACACCAAGCTGGCAGCCAAAGAGCCGCCCTGGCGACGCTCAAGTGTTGCAAAGCGCCGCCCCCCAACCAAAGACACCATGGCCGGTGTCATCAACATGGCCACGAACAACAAAGACGTGATCACAATCACCGGAATGGCCAGGAACAACAACAATGCCGGCGCCAGCACCAGCCGTAAATTACCCAGCCCAAGGCCTTCCAGCCATTGGCTCATGCTGCTGACCAGCTGGTAGCTGTCAAGCTGGGTGCGCAGCATATCGACAGCGTCATTCCAGTACAAATAACCCAGACCGAGCGACGCCACTGTCATGATGATGAGCGGTAAAAAAGACAGTGCGATCACCCGCGGATGCAGGCAATAAGCCGCTGCACGCCAGAAAGAATCGATCAGCCGACTCATGCCCGCCCCAACAGGCGCTTGAGCCCCTGCCATTGTTGTGACCACAGGCCACGGCCGTAGTCGCGTTGCTGCTCAATCTGATCGGGCACGCCGGTGGGTTCGAGCTTGTGCTGAAAATTGGCCGTGCCAAAAATCTGATCCCACCAAGGCAGCAACACGCCATAGTTCTGCTCGCTGCAATGAATGCTGTGATGCAAGCGATGAAAGCGGGGGCTGACCCACAGCCGCTCGCCCAGACGGCCAAAGCTCAGGCGCACATTGGCATGCTGCAAGCTTTCGCTGAGCTGGGTCAAGGCCACGATGGCAATGAACTGCTCGGGCGCGACGCCGATCAGCTGGGCCAGCAGCACCAGCAAGACGTCCAACAGCATGTCGTCCAGAAAATGGTTGCGGTTGTCGCTCCACATGCTCATCTGGCGCTGCGCATGGTGCAGCGAATGCAGCCGCCACCACAGCCCAATACCGTGCTGGCCGCGGTGCAGCCAATACGCAAAGAAATCAAACACCACCAGGTAAATCACCAGGCTGGCCAGCGCACCGTCAGTCACGCCGGGCCACAGTTGGTCTAAATGAAAGGTGCCCAAACCGGCGACCCGCAGCTGCCCGAATGCATCGTTGAGCAAGGGGCCGAGCAGAAAGAAAAGCGCCACACGAAAAAGGCCCAGGCGGTGGATCAGGGTGTAGATCATGTCGGTGCGGATGGTGGCGCGGTCCGTCACCGCCTCAACCGGTCGCCATCGCTGCAAGGGCCCGAAGATGACCACTATCACAAGAATTTGCAGCACACCGGCCAGCAACCAGGCACTGGCGGCATAAGCGTCTTCGAGCAAATTACCCATGCCCAGGCTGAACAGGATGGGGGCTGCCAGCGCAAACAACACTTCCTGCAAGGCGGTGAAACTGTCTGTCAACCAAGTCCAAAGGTTCATGACCGTCCTCCAAGCGAAGGCTGCGAAGTGGCCGCGCCTTGCTGCGCAATCCATGGTTTGAACTGCGGATGCTCGCGCAAGGTGGCAAAGCAAAATCCGCGCGCTTGCAGGCCCACAATCAAGGGCTCAAGCACGGCCGGCGCCCAGGGGTCCCGTCGCGACCAGATGCCCAGGTGCGCCACCAAAATGTCACCGGCGCGTATGTCGCGCAGCGCTGTCTGCAAAAGCTGTGCATTGGGAAAACGCTCGCTGGGCAACTCATCGCCTAAAAATCCGGCCGGCGCCCAAGCAACATGGGCCCAACCGCAGCTGCGTGCGGCCTGCAGCAAGGCAGGCGAGGTCTTGCCGCCCGGGGCGCGAAACAGCGGCAGCGGCGCCCGGCCCGTCAGGGCTTGCAAGCGTGTGGCAGATTTTTTAATTTCAGCGCAATACTGTGCGGCCGTCCAAAGCTGGTCTTTGCCAGCCAGTGGCCCGGCCGAGGCGCGGATTCGAAAGCGAAGCGCCTGTCCAGGCTCGGCCACGTCGGCACGCCAGTAACTGTGGTCGTAGGTGTGCGAGGCAAATTCATGGCCCTCTGCAGCGCGCCCCTGCCACCAGCCGGCCCAGTCACTGCCTAGGCTTGCGTTGCCGGTTTGGGTGGCTTCATTGGCCGCAAAAAAAGTGACTTTGACATCGTGCTTTTTCAGCACGTCGGCAATCAGGGGGGCGACGGCCATGTGGCCGGTGTCAAAGGTCAGGTAGACGGGTTTGACGGCAGCAGCGCCAGACGTGGTGGCGCAAGTGCCGGCGTGCAGGGCCGACCCGACTACCGCCAAGGCCAGCAGCGCGAGTGCGCGCTCGCGTTCAGCGGGGCGCGTGGTCCAGTGTCCAAACGCCATGCGGGCTCTTTCCAACTTTGATCTGTCGCACCAGCTTACCGCTGGTCAGGTCCAGCACACTGAGCTTGCCGGTCCAGCGGGAAGAAACAAAAAGATGCTTGCCGTCGCGCGAGACATCCATGCAGTCCGGTCCGCCGGGCACATCGAAGCGCCCGACCACGTCCAGCGTCTGCAAGTCAATCTTGCTGATAGTATTGGCCACGCGGTTGCTCACCAGTGCATGCCGCCCGTCACCCAGAGCCCGAAATGCATGTGCACCCAGGCCTGTCCTGACGACTTTGCTACGCACGGGCGCCGGGCCGGAAACGTCATACACCTCGACCGCGTCGCCGCCGGTCAGCGCCACCAGAATGCGTTTGTCGTCGGCCGTGCCGAAAAGGTCCGCCGGCATGGGGCCGGTCTTGATGCGCCATTTGATCAGCTGCGTCTTCAAGTCGAGCGCAATCAGCTCGTCGCTGTCTTGCATGGTCGAGTAAGCGGTGCTGCTCTTGCTGTCTATCCAGAGGTGGCTGGGGGTCTTGCCGGCGGCAATGCGCTTGGCCAGCGTCATGTTGCTGCCGTCCCAGCTGAAGATATCGATGTGATTAAGGCGGTTCGCAGCTGTCACAAACCATTTCATGTCGGGGGAAAAGCGCAAATGGTAGGGATCGAGCACATTGCGCACGGTGCGCTGGACTGCGGCCGTGCGCGGATCAATGAAGGTCAGCGAGTCCGACATCGCGTTGGCAACGATCATAGACTTTTCGTCTGGGGTGAGGTACAGGTGATGCGGCTGCTTCCCGGTGGCAATGCGACGGGTTTCTTTCCAGGTGGTGACGTCAATCACGCTGACGCTGTCGCCCAGCGAATTAAGCACGAACAAGGGCGCCGGCGCAGTGCGCGGCACAGCTGCATTGGTACCCGTGGCGCCTGTAGCGGCTACAGAAACAAGGACCAGTGCACAGGAAAGAAAACGGATTACAGAAATCACAAAAACACCTTGTCTGATCAGTGACTCAGTGTAGCGGCCGGCGCCGAAATGCTGTTGAGGTCCTGCGCAGTCAGCCAACGCCATTGGCCGGGCGCCAGTTCAGGCGGCAGCAGCAAACCGCCGATGCGCGAGCGGTGCAAGCCCTCGACCCGGTTGCCCACGGCCGCGATCATGCGCTTGACCTGGTGGTACTTGCCTTCGGTGAGAACCAAGCTGAGGCTCAACTCGCCGGTCTGCACGCAGTCGGCAGCACGCACCGGTTTGGGGTCGTCGTCCAGCACGACGCCGGCCAACAGCTTTTGGACCTGCGTGGCATCCACCGGGTGCTTGGCCAGCACCTCGTACTCCTTGGGCACATGGTGCTTGGGCGAGCTCATGCGGTGAATGAACTTGCCGTCGTCAGACAGCAGCAGCAAACCGGTGGTGTCTTGGTCCAGGCGCCCGACGGCCTGCACACCCGCCGCCGCCCCGCCGCCACGCTGGCGAATGGGCGCTGGCAACAAGGTGTAAATGCTGGGATAGGTGCTGGGCTTTTGCGAGCACTCATAGCCGGCCGGTTTGTGCAGCATTAAATAAGCTTTGGCGTGGTACAGCCAGGGCTCACCCTGCACTTGGAAAGCCAAACCCTCGGCCTCGAACAAGGTAGATGCGTCCTCGCAAACGCTGCCAGCCACCGCCACAAAGCCCTGCTGCACCAAACCGGCGCAGACCCGGCGGGTGCCAAAACCCTGAGAAAACAAAATGTCCTGAAGTTGCATTCGCGCCATGGGCGTATTGTCGCCGGCCACGCAATCGGGCTCGAGGCGCCCCGACGTGGCAGGTGTTATTGGCTAAAACCAGGTTAACAACAAGTATTTTTCACATTAAGAAAAATAACCCATGAAAAAAACTATAAAAATTTAAATGGGTATATATTGAATTATTAATTCTTATTTTGGCTTTTCAGCAAATACATGTTCCCGCTTCGACCTAGACAAGATGGGTCAAAGAGCTTTCATGCCAGCCACCAACAGGGGATTCACCATGCTTGTGAGAACCATCGAGTCGAAGAACTATCTGAACTTCCTGGCCCGCGTTAAGGAAGTTCGTTTATCACCCCAATACTGCGAACTCAACTCGACCGAGGAAAAGCTGCTGAACTTGTTGGTGCCGTCGTGGACCTCGGACACCAAAATCACGGTGCTCAAAGCCATGGGGCTAGACCCTGATATTTCGCACAGCACCTCTCACCGCCTGCTTAAAAGCCTGCGACTCAAAGGCTACATCACCCTGTTGAGCGAAGAGCGCGATACCCGCATCAAATACGTAGAGCCGAGCGAAAAGACAGAGCAATTTTTCACCCAACTGGGACAGTGCCTGCGACGGGCACTCAAACCTCAACCCGAAGTTGTCCTGACAAGCTGAGCGGCCTACGGCCAGTTCCCTTGCAAAGCTGATCAGTCGATCAGTGCCACCGACTTGATCTGCGCCCAGACCGCCTGCCCGGGCTGCAAGGCCAGGGCCTGTGAGGCCCGCTGCGTGATGCGCGCTAACAGCAGTGACTGGCCGCAACGCAAACGTAAAAGTACCTGTGAAGGATGTGTGTCGGCGCTCAAGCTGTCGACCACACAGGCCAGCAGGTTTTGAATGCTGGTGTGCCGCGGTTCCTGCGTGGCCACGCTGACATCACGCGCCAAAATGCGGATGCGTACTTTGCGCCCGACGCTCAGGCCCGCGTCGCGCAACCACACACTCCCACCGGGAAAGGACACGCGGCTCAAGTGCCATTGAGCATCGTTTTCTGCCACATGGCCTTCGAGTAAGGCGCCCGCATCGTCGCCCAGAGACAGTGCTGGCGTGACCGCTGACAAAACCTCTGCCACCGGGCCGGCCGTCTTCACCGTACCGCGCTCAAGCACCACCAGGTGGTCGGCCAGTCGGGTCACTTCCTGGGCCGAGTGGGTGACGTAGATCATGGGCGTGCGCGACTCGTCCCGCAGTCGCTCAATCCAAGGCATGATGTCAAGCCGCCGCGCCAGATCAAGTGAAGCCAGCGGCTCGTCCAGCAGCAGCACCCGGGGCTGTGCGGCCAGCGCGCGGGCAATCGCCACACGCTGACGCTCGCCCCCCGACAAGGCCTGCGGCCGGCGGCCCAACAACTCTCCAATGCCCAGCAGATCAATCGCCTCTTGCAGGGCCCGTGCCGAAGCCGGCCCGGTGCTGCGGCGCAGCCCATAGGCCAGATTCGCCTGCACGTTCATGTGCTCAAACAGACTGGACTCCTGGAACACATAACCCAGCGAGCGTTGCCAGGTGGGCACGAACACGCCAGCAGCATCGTCTTGCCACGTTCGTCCGTCAATGCGCACCAGGGCATTTTGCGCACGTTCCAGCCCGGCCACGCAGCGCAACACGCTGGTCTTGCCAGAGCCCGAGGGCCCAAAAAGCACAGTGATGCCTTTGGGTGGTAAGTGCAGGTCGACATCCAGGTCAAAGTCGGCACGCGGCAGTTTCAGCCGAATCTGCTGCCCAGTCATGGCAAGAGCCGCACAGGGCGACGTTTCAGCAAGGCCAGCGCGAGTAAAACAACAAACGAAAAAACTACCATGAGGGCTGCCAGCCCATGGGCTTGCGCATACTCCATGGCTTCCACGTGCCCGTAAATCTGGGTGGAAACCACTCGCGTTTTGCCTTCAATGTTGCCGCCCAGCATGAGCACCAGCCCGAACTCCCCCACCGTGTGCGCAAACGTCAAAATACCCGCTGTGGCCAACCCGCCGCTGGCCATGGGCATGGCGACGGTGAAAAAAGCATCGACAGGTCTGGCGCCCAAAGTGGCAGCCACTTCCATCGGCCTGGGGCCTATAGACTCAAAAGCATGCTGCAG
>CAMBWM010000110.1 GCA_945871335.1 Polaromonas sp. YR568
CAACTCAATTCCGACAGCCCGAACTCGCCACGCCGGTAGAGTGCATCTGCACGCAATAACAAACGCTGTGTAAAGCCGGCAATGCGGGCATCGAAGACGGGATTTGCCAACCAGGCATCTGCGTCCATGCCAATCTCACGGAACCAGGAGCGCGGAATGTACAAGCGGCCATTTCGTGCGTCTTCACCAATGTCGCGCGCAATATTGGTTAATTGCATGGCCACACCCAGTTCGCTGGCGCGGGCTATGGCCGAGTCAGTGGACGCCCCCATGATGAGCGACATCATGGCACCCACCGTGCCCGCCACCCTTGCGCCGTAGGCTTCGACGTCGGCAAGGGTCTCGTAGTGACGGCCTTGGGTGTCCCACAAAAAACCATCCAGTAGGGCTTCCAGCAATCCACTGGGGATGCCATAGCGATGAACTACCAATGTCAAAGCCCTGTCGGCGTCTTCGGGGCCGGGGCGCCCGGCGTAAATAGCCTCTAAGCGCGAATGCAAGTCTTGCATGGCCACCATAGGGTCTGAACCCGTATCGATGGCATCGTCAGCCAAACGGCAAAACGCGTACAAAGCAATGGCGGGTGGACGCAGACGCACTGGCAATAGTTTGGACGCTGCAAAAAAAGATTTTGAACCGCCGCGCATCAGTTCAGTGCAAGCCTCTAAGTCATAACTCAAATCCACAGGCTGTGGCTTTGCATGGAGGTCTTGAGAAAGGCTTGTATCAAGCGAAGGATTTGACATCAGGTACCACCTGTTCGAGCATTTTTGCGGACATCAAGACACTGGGCACGCCGGCACCGGGCTGGCTGCTGGCACCCACCAAATAAAGACTCTTTATGTCTTGGCATTTGTTATGCGGTCTGAACCAAGCACTTTGCACCAGGATGGGCTCCAGGCCAAAACCCGCACCTTTGTAAGACCATAAACGGTCTTGGAAATCTTGCGGCGTTGTCACCTTCGACGAGACCACATGCTGCTTGAGATCGGGCAACACGCTTTCCTCTAACACTGTGGCAATGGCATCGCGGTACTGCTCAGTGACTGCCGGCCAATCGGTTTGACTGCTGAGGTTGGGTACCACAGAAAGCACATAAAAACTGTCGCAGCCCTCAGGCGCCAGCGAAGGATCTGTCGCCGTAGGGCGGTACAGATATAAACTGAAGTCTTTGGAGAGCGTATGGTTTTTAAAAATATCCTGCAGCAGACCTTTGTAGCGTGGGCCTAAAACCATCATGTGGTGAGGAATGTCTTCATAGCGGCGGTTGGTTCCGAAATACCAGACAAACAAGCCGGATGAGTACTTGCCTTTGGCAATGCGTTTGTCGGTCCAGTGCTTACGGTGTTGCGGCTCAATCAGGTGGCGATACGTCCAAGCCGCATCCGCATTGCTCACCACGATATCGGCAGATATGTACTCACCGCTGGCAAGTTCAACGCCGCGCGCCTGGCCGCCTTCAACGCGGATGCGGGTCACGGGGCTGTTGTAGTGAATTTTGACGCCGCGTTCATCCAGCAATTTGACCAGCTCGCTCACAATGGCTCCTGTGCCGCCCATGGCCGAGTGAACACCCCAGCGCCGCTCGAGTGAGTGAATCAGCGCGTAAACACAAGTGACTGAGTAAGGATTCCCACCAATGAGCAGTGGATGAAAACTCATGACGATCCGCAGCTTAGGATGCTTGATGTATTTGGCGACCATGCTGTAAATCGAGCGCCAGGCTTGCATGCGAGCCAGATTGGGCATCGCTTTGATGACATCACCGAGGGTCTCAAAAGGCACCATGCCCAGCTCGACAAAGCCTAGCTGGAAACATTTTTCAGAGGCCTTCATCAAATCTTTAAAGCCTTGGATGTCGTCAGGGTTCAAACGCTCAATCTGTTCGAGCATGGCCTCATCATTGTTGCTGTAGTCAAAGTGCGTGCCATCGTCGAAGCGGATTCTGTAGAAAGGCGACATCAGGCGCAGGTCAACATGGTCTTTCATGTTGCGGCCGCACAAGGTGAAAAGCTCCTCGATCAAATGCGGCAAAGTGATGATGGTGGGACCGGCATCAAAGGTGAAGCCATCTTGCTTGTGCACATAGGCTCGCCCGCCGGGCGCATCCAGCTTCTCAAGCATTTGAACGCGATAGCCCTTGACGCTCAGTCGAATAGCCGCCGCCAGGCCGCCAAAGCCGGTGCCGATCACGACCGCTGTGGGGCGGTGGTCGTCCAATGGATCAGGCCTGAGGGCAGGCGCATAGCCACCACCGGCTGCACCACCCCCACCACCCGCTGAGTCAATTGATTTGTAAAGATTTGTCATGTGAATATAAGGGCGCAGGTTTTACAGAGGTAGGTTCTGGGTCAGTGGTTCTGGATGGGCCGCGACCTTGGGCTTGCGAATAGCCCAACGCCACAAGGTGGTGGTGTCCAGCGGAAGCACCAACATCAGATGCTCCACAATCGCCAGCGCCAACATGGTGCCAACCAGCACCGCGCCTACCACTTGAGCCGGGCTGGCCAAAGGATTGTTTGCATAAGCGACCAGCCACCACAAGCAGACACTGGCGCCCAGCAATGCGAAGGGATAAAAAGCATTCATTGGGCGCCGCTTGAAAAAGCTTTCCAGGTAAGCCAAGTGAGCAGGTAAAAACTCCTCACTCAAATTACGAACGCCGAAAAACAAGTTAAGTTTGGCGCTGGTTCTCATGATCCATAAGACCAGATAAGTGCCCGTGCCAACTTGGTTGGGCGCGTCCCAGGTGAGGTACACGATGAGTGCGCCCACCATCAAGATGGCCAACTCGTGCCAAACCACTGCTTTGAAAGACGCTACAAACCTCGGCCACCCTACCGTGTTTTTGGATACAGCTGTTTTTTGAGGGCCTGTGATCCATCCTGTCAAAAAGCTCAGTTCGTTCCAGCCCCAGGCCAAGAGAGCGCAAGTGAAAGCGCAATAGGCTCCGGTCACACTGCTTTGCTGCGCTGTGTGCGACAGCCCCAACAGGGCGCCAATGCACAAGAGCGACGACAAGACCAGACTCATCGTGATGGTAGTGCGTGACATGCGATTGAGCAAGATCACAATTCCGGTGCTGAACCACCAGATGAATATTGCAAATCCGAGCGCGACGTAAGCGTCAGTCATCCATACCTTAGCTGGTGAAATTTGCTCAAGCTTACCAAGCAGGGGCCATGCGAACTTGCTCTGGCAAGGCGTGGTGTTTCATGGGCAGGAAGTAAAGGCGAACAAAAGTGACGCCACCCGAAACAGCCCAGCGAACACGCTGCAACAGACCCATCACACCGCCTGCTGCCTTGGCCTTGTCCATTTGCTGCTGAACATGAAATAAGTGAGCCAGGCCGGCCCGAAAACGCGGGCTGTCGATGTCCAGGCTAACGGGGAAGACTTGCTTGGTAATTTCGTTGGTGATGCGGAACACCTCATAGTCGTATGTGGTGGACTCCAGCCCCATTTCATGGTGCAGCATCGGACGGGTGTGGTCACGCACATACATGGTGGCGTAAACCGCCAGCAGGAAAAAGCGGATCCAATACACATTGCCGCCCCGCAGCAGGTGCGGATTAGCACGCATGATCAAGGCGAAAGACTCGCCATGACGGAACTCGTCGTTGCACCATCTCTCAAACCAGCGAAAGATGGGGTGAAAACGCTTGTCCGGGTTCTTTTCGAGTTGCCGGTAAATGGTGATGTAACGGGCGTAGCCAATTTTCTCGGACAAATAAGTCGCGTAAAAAATGTACTTGGGTTTGAAATAGGTGTAAGCCTTGGTGCGCTTTAAGTCACCCAGGTCAATGCCCAGGCCGAAGTCTTTGAGTGATTGATTGATGAAGCTCGCGTGGCGCGATTCGTCGCGCGCCATGTAGCGCATCAATTGTTTGATATCAGGGTTTTCAACATTTTTATAAATCTCGTTGTACAAAATACAACCCGAAAACTCGGACGTCAGGGACGAGATTAAAAAGCCCAGGAACTCCTCCCGCATTTCGGAACTGACTTGAGAAAAGCGCTCAGCAACTTCTTCAGCAAACTGCGCGTCACGTTGAAAATGATCGTGGTTGTTGTCGCCTTCGTACTCAGCCATCATCCGGTCCCACTCGCTGCGCATAGAAGACACATCGAGGCGGTCCATAGCGGCGAAGTCGGTGGTGTAAAAGCGCGGACTGAGCATGGTGCTCTCGACAGCTTTTTGCGACGCTTTGGCGGCACTGTCAATGGCGGGATTCGCTTGCATGGAAAAATTCTCCGAGTCAACTTAGACGTTACAGAAATAACTTGAACTATTGCGGGCGCATGGCCAAGAACCTGGCAAATTCTGCCGTATTTGTAGGACCAAAGGACTCTAGATCAACTCTGCTTCCGGTGCTCGGGTCCATCAGGGTCACCCGTCCATCAACGCGGGCAATGAGGTCAAAAGGTTGTGACGCGCCAATACCTCTAGAGTAGCGCTCCCGGCTAAGTGCCCGCAGGGCGCCGCGTACAAAACCTTGCTCGCCATGAAGCACGGTCAAGGTCTCACCTGTCAAACCATCGGCAACCCTGACACCGCCGTCTTTTTGATCGAGAAAAACCAAAGAACGCTGAACCGTAGGGGCCGCCGCCCTTTGGTCAGGGCCATTGCCAGTGATGCGGATCAAGCCCACAGAGATGAGCGAAAAGGCCATGATGCCGGCCCCGCAGTAAAGCACCCAGCGAGGAAAGCTGTCAGGACTTGTATTGACAGGCTTGGGGACGCGCAGGGCTTGGCTCATAGGGTCTTGATTTGTAGAGGGCGGGGGTCAAGCTGCTCGTGTTCAGTCTGCGTGCGTGCATTGGCTGCCAAACCTGTGCTCTGGGTCCAAGCCTGACGCAGTTTGTCAGACACGACTTGAACATTAGGAACAGCACGCAGGGTCGGCTCGGGTTTACTGATCCGCCATGGACGCACACTGGGCCATAAATGAACCCAGGCAATACTGTCTGACCCCTGTAAAGCCAAGGTGATATCACCAAAACCATCTTTGAGTACGCGTACGTCAGCGGAGGCAATCTGCTTGAATGGCAAATTAAAAGATACCGTCAGCACAATCCCTAGCCGCATCACCACCCGCTTGCTGGTCACTGTATAAACCGTGGTGCGCGCAGTGAACCAGGCCAGTAACCAGACAGACGCCATGGCAATGACCGTCAGCGGCACAATCCATTTGACGGCCGACACAACAGCCATCAGACCTGCGCCAGACTCCAAGGCCGGCCAGGCGCAAGCCACGATCAAGACCGCAAAATAAAACCCAATTTTTTTCAGGTGAAAGGCTGAATTGGCCAAAGCACCTACATCGGGCGATCCTTGCCAAACGATGAATTCGTCGTCCGGCAGGCGCTCAGGCAAACCGAATTGCGGTTCAAACTCGTACTCGTGACCTAGGCTTTCGATGGGCATGTCTGCTTCCTCAACAGGCTTTAACGTATCTAAAATTGCTTTGAAAGCCTTGTTTAAATCAAGGGCTCACTGCGTTTGACGTCGGCATACAAAGTGCCGCCGCCGTAGTAGGCGCTGATTTTGTCTTCTTCCAGCTTGGTTACTTGGTTCGGGTTACGCAGGGCTGGAACTGCCGCAAAATGCCGCGCATACACAGCGTTCACTTCAACCTGGTTTCTGCGGATCACAGAGAAAGCGATGGGCAGCAGCACGGTGCGACCGTCAGGGATTTCGACCTCAAGATAACGGAACATCATCTCTGCGGAATCAATCCAAATGTCTTTGACAGTGCCACCTTGCTTGCCGTCGCCTGCCATCACGGGCAGTCCACGCGGATCGACGTCTTGCGTTGCCACGGTGTAATCGCTGGCAATGCGCAGCGGTTGAATTAAAGGTGCGCCGTGCGAGGTCATTTCCGGCACGTCTTCACGGCTGGCGTAAGCGCCTGGGCCTACAGCAGCCCGCATGGCATCACCCTTGGGTTCAATGGGCGAACCAGAAGCGGGGCTGGTGGCCACAGCGTTATAGGCTGGCTCTTTCCGGGTGAGGTCTGGAACTGTCACGCTTTTGCCACCTTCGAGCAAAAATATTTTAGGTTCGGGAATGGGAAACCCTTTGACCACTGCGCGGCCTGAGCTGCTGGACTCCATCGGGTAGCCCTCGCGGTGACCTTCTTGAACAAGATAGTAAATCAGGCCGGCGAAAAAAATCCAAAAAACATAGAGCAATATTTGCGCTAGATCGACGTAGCCTGTGATGTTTCCTACAGTTTGCATGGCGACTTCTCCTTATGAACAACTAAATGCGTGACTCGGTCAAACCGAGGGTTGGTGGTGGAACGGGCGAAAAAGATCTGCTGCGTTTGACCAGGGGGCCAACCGCAATCAGGGTGAGGAACAGCAAAAGCATTTCGACGTGATAAACCATGCTGTAAGCAACCGAGGGGTCCGTCAAAGCTGGGCCCATGTCTCCCCGGCTGCTCAGTGCCGTGATGGAGTCGCGCAAGGCGCCACCAAAAAACATGGAGATACCAGCCGCAGCCGATTGCACGGCACCCCAGGCCCCCAATGCCAGGCCGACATATGCGGCTTCTATGCGCATGGCCGTGAACAAGGTGCCGACGGCAAACAAACCGCTGCCAAAGCCAATGCCCAATGCACCCACCCGGAAAAGCCAGCCGGCCTCCAGAGGCGCTGAAAAAATCACAGCCGAGAAAGCAGGCAAGCCCGCCAGCGCGCCATAAGCTGCCAAGCGCATGGGGTCTATGCCACTGGCCAATTTACGGCCCGCCACATAAAAGCCCAGCAAGCCGCCGGCTGCCAGCATGGCTGTCAGGGCACTGGTTGCACCCACACTCAGCTTGAGAATTTCACCGCCATAGGGCTCAAGAATGATGTCTTGCATGTTGAAGGCCATGGTGCCCAGACAGGTGGCCCACAGAAAGCGGCGTGCTTGCGGCAATTCAATGAATTCGGCCCAAACGGCTTTGAAAGGGCGACGAACTTGAGTTTTCAGCGCAGCCACACGTTGCGGGTTGCGAGGCTCCTGTTTCCAGAGCGCAACACCATTGAGAAGCAAGACCACCAAGGCCGTACCTTGGACCACCTGGACTAATTTTTCGGGCGTGAAGTCAGCCAGCAAAAAGCTGAAAACCAAACTACCCGCGACGGCGCCGACCAAAAGCATGGTGTACATCAGCGCCACTACACGCGGGCGGGTTTCTTCGCTGGCCTGGTCGGTTGCCAGTGCAAGCCCTGCAGTTTGGGAGGTTTGCAGACCTGCACCCACCATTAAGAAGGCGATGGCGGCAGCACCTTGGCCTACCCAGTCGGGCACCGGAACCTGTCCGCGACCCGACAACACCAGCAAGGCAAACGGCATGACTGCCAGGCCTAAAAATTGAATCAAAGTGCCGCCCCACATGTAGGGAATTCGCCTCCAGCCGAAGGCAGAAACGTGCACATCTGATTGGTAGCCCGTGACAGCGCGAAACGGCGCAACCAGCAAAGGCAGCGCCAGCATCATGGAAACCAGCCATGCCGAGACACCCAGCTCAACGATCATGACCCTGTTCAAGGTGCCGATCATCAAGGCTGTGGTGATGCCCATCGTGAACTTGAACAAGGACAGGCGAAGCAATCGCGCCAAAGGTAAATCAGCGCTGGCAACGTCTGCAAACGGCAGCCAACTCACTGGCATTTGCTTGGCGTACTTGGCAAACGTTTTGGATCTCATGCGCGTAACCACTCCATCGCTTGAGACTTGTAAAACCCGCTGGAAACGCGGTGACTGCGCGCGCATTTCCAG
>CAMBWM010000111.1 GCA_945871335.1 Polaromonas sp. YR568
CCAAACGCTTTTACGATGACATCACCATTCGCATACGGGGTGGCAACTTTGAAGGCTTGCCGCTTGAGGTCAACGCAGCCGAAGTAGTGACCTTTGCCAAGTCCACCAAGATGCTGATGGACAGTGAGCTGGCCAAGCTGAACCGCAGCCAGCTGTCCAAGATCACCTACGACAACATGCTGCTGCGCTACGACAAGCACATACTGCCGTTTTTTGGTCAAACGGATGTGCTCAGCATCAACTACAAGATGCTGGACGAGTTTTTGCAAAAGCTGTCCAACCAAGTGCCCAAGCTCAGCGTATCTACCCTGGGGGCCTACATGGGACTGACCCGCAAGGTGTTGCAGCATGCAGCCCGACACAGCTTTATCCAACATATTCCTGAATTTCCCAAGGTGGGCATTGAGGACAAGCCACGCGGATGGTTCAACGTGGGCGAGTACAAGACCATTACCAGAGCTGCCAAGAAACTTGCAGGCAAGCGGGTGGAGTGGCGCGCACATTCCGAGGAAATCAAGGGCTCATACTTTTGCGAACCCGGAGGCCAGCTCGCACCTGCTGACCGCCTGATCAAGCGCATTGAAATGACCCGGGACTTGTCTGACCTGATTGTGTTCATGGTCAACAGCTACATCCGCCCCACTGACATACGCAACATGCAGCACAAGCATGTGGAAATCATCCGCAGAGAGTGGACTTATCTCAGGCTCAGCTTGCCGCCCCGCAAGGGGCACACATTTCCCATCACCACCATGCCATGGGCCGTGAAAGTGTACGAACGCATCCGGCGGCGTCAGGAGATTGAACTGGGTCGGGACATACATCCTGAAGACCATGTGTTCTTGGCCAGTGCAAGCTCTAGGGACAGTGCCATGAAGCTGCTGGCGCGGCAATTTGAAATTGTTCTGGAAGTCACGGGCCTGAAACTCAGCACTGCAGGTGAAACCCGCACCTTGTACAGCCTGCGCCACAGCAGCATCATGTTCCGATTGCTGTTTGGCCGTACGGTGGATACCTTGACCCTGGCGCGCAATGCCAGAACCAGTCCCGAAATGATTGATCGCTTCTACGCTGCCCCACTGCAAGGCGAGATGAATGTGGGTGAACTGCAGAGCAAGCGGCGACCGCGTCTTTGGGAATAAATGGATCAGAGTTGACGACGGCTATGCAGCGACAGCCGCCGGTCGGGGGGACTCACCAAACTTCTGCATTGAGCACTTTGGCGTCAGTCGATTCCAGGCGTTCGGCAGCGAACTGAGATCAGAGCTTCAGCCCAGTGCCATAGCGTGTACCTGGCGCTCCGCCATTCGATGCCCATTGCATTGCCTTAAATTTTGTCCCAATAGGCGAGACGGTCGGCGGAGTGAAGAGTGTTTTGAGCCGCTGTGCCTATTGCTTCACGTGCATCACGCATTGACACTTCTTTAATCAAAACTTCCGACACACAAGCGCGCCGCTTGCTTAACCCCCACTCAAGTAGGAAATAGGAATGCTAGTCAACCATTACCCCCTCCTCAAATCCATACGTGCAGAATTACTTCATACGACTCCTATCTCTGACCCACCCCGCCTGGCGGCGCAAGGCATGGATTACGCGGCTCAACACCCGGCCCGTACGTACCCCTATCAACGCTTTTCCCACACCCTAAAGAATGTGCGCGTATTGCTCGGGGCCGCCGTAGCTGGCTAAGCTTTCAACGTATGACTCTTTCATTCACAACACTTTGTCGGTATTAACCGGCGCTCGGAGACAAAAATGAACACGTATTCCAAATCAAGAATTGCTGCAATGCTTCTTGCGATATCAGCATTCGTGCCGGCGTCCTACGCCCAAACATATCCGTCGAATCCCGTACGAATAGTCGTTGCTCAAGCGCCGGGTGGTTCCCAGGACGCAATGGCCAGGCTTATAGCTGACGGGCTTTCCCGAAAACTTGGCCAGCAGTTTTTTGTTGAAAACAAGCCTGGTGCGAACGGGGTCATCGGCGAATCCCAATTCGCAAAAACGAAGGCAGACGGCTACACGCTCATGTTTAATATATCGTCACTCGTTACGAACACGCTGATCTACGACAATATCTCCTACACGATGAAGTCATTTGACCCGGTCGCGATGATGGCCAAGGCGTCCTTTCTCCTTGTCGCAAACCCTTCGTTTCAGGCCTCCACCCTGGCAGATTTGACCAAACTCGCCGGTGCTAAAAGCGTGGACTTCGCTTCTCCAGGTCCCGGATCGCTCCATCATCTGGTAATGGAAGTGCTTATGAAGCGTGCGAACATAAAAATGACTCACATTCCATACAAGAGTGGCGCGCCGGCGCTAATGGACGTAGTGGGTGGACAGGTACCCATGATGTTTGCCACTCCAGCGATTGCACTTCCGTTTATCAAGAGTGGAAAGCTCAAGGCGATCGCAGTAACGAGCAGGACACGGTTGAACGTACTTCCTGAAGTGCCGACATTTGAAGAATCCGGATTACCGGGTTTTGAAGCGGATGTCTGGTTCGGGCTTTTTGCACCTGCCGGGACACCGCCGCAAATTGTCAACAAACTAAACGCTGAAATCAGGGCGTTCGAGAAAACACCCGAATTTATAAAGATGGCTTCAGAGCTTGGCTTGTCTATCGTGGATATCACCCCTAAGGATTTTGCCGTGGCCATAGACAACGACTTGAAGATGTTTGGGCCGATTATCAAAGCCCACAATTTCACGCCAGATAAATAGCCCCTAGCTTTTCATGTATATCAGCGAACAACTAATTAATCCCGACGAGCGACGCCTGCGTCTCTCGTCCCAGTTGGGTGTCCAGCATGTCGTGCTAGACAACCGCGGTACCGAGCTTGTCTCGGCGGCATCTGGTGTGATTGCTTGGGATGCGAAAAGGCTTTTGGAATATCGCCGCTGGGTAGAAGGTTTTGATTTGCAGATCGACGTTTTTGCACTCGATGTGGGATCGATTTTGCTCGACTCGATAATTGATATTCAAGGCGCAAGAAAGCAACGCACGGTGCTTGCCGAAAACGTCCAAAAAGCCGCTGATGCAGGCATTACCTGCCTCAAGTACAACTTGCAGATGGTGGGTATAACACGCACAGCCCTAAAGCCCGGTCGCGGTGGCGCCCTGAACTCCAGCTTCGTACACGCTGAGTATTCCACTGAGGAAGACCGCAAGCATTCCTATTGGGGCGTAGGGTATCCAGGCAAGGGTGAGGACAACTTCGCCGTAGCCCAGTTTTGCGGCCAAAAGGTCGCGCGCGAAGTCCCTCCGGTTACCGCCCAGAGGGGCTGGGATGCAATTGAATTTCTGGTTGAGGGGCTTGTACCGGCGGCCGACAAGGCGGGTGTGCGACTGGCATGTCATCCACATGATCCCGCTTACCCGGTGGGCGGTCTCAATGGGATTGAACACGTTGTAGGATCCGCGGACGGTATCCGCAAGTTTCTTGCCATATCAACGAGCAAGAACCACGGCCTGAACTTCTGCCAAGGAACGGTGGCAGAAATGTTCAAAGAGCCGGCAAAGGCAATGGTTCCCGTAATCGAGGAATTCGCCGCGACTGGGCGCATCTTCATGGTCCACTTCCGCAACATCCGCGGGGGCTACCTCGATTTCCAGGAGGTGTTCCCGGACGAGGGCGACATTGACATGTTCGAGGCCATCCGCGCCTACCAGCGCGGAGGCTATGTTGGGCCTCTGTGTCCGGATCACGTGCCCGTCTCAGAATTCGATCCGGACCGCGAGCGCTTCATGTCCTTCGCATTGGGCTACACGCGTGCGCTGCTCCAAGCGGCCGGCGTGTGGTCTTCACGAGCCAGGGCATAGCCGCCACCTCCCCATGCCGACGTCGAACACGGTGTGCAAGTGCTTGCCATCCGCATCGGTAACGTCAATATGCGGCCAATTGACCGCCGTCGCATGGGCAACTGGTTTAGCTAGCGAGACCTGGGGCAACTTGTGGTGCTCGGAATCGATCATCCGGAACTCGTTTTCTCCATCGTCTATGGCCTCTCTGCCACCACCGGCCGTCACTACGACAACGGCGAGGCCCATGTTGGGTACCGGCCAGCGGATGCAGCGGCTGCAGAGGCGTTCGAAGCGCAGATCTTGCAGGATGACCCTCTACCTGCCTGAAAGCGCGGCGGCGCGCAGCGCCGAAGAAATCACGCTGGCCGGCCAGTTCTCTCAAGCGGAGTTTGCGGGAGATGCGCAAAGGCTGCTCCCTTTAAGCAACTCAGACGCTGTAGTCCGCCGCAGCCCACTCAAAATAGGGCTTAAGGTCGGTGACCAGCGCCATATGGAGCGGATGTGCCAGATATTCGTTCAAGGCTTCTGAGTCCTCTAACTGCGCCTCAAGCACATAGTCCCAACAAATTGGACGCTGCAATTCATTGGCGCGAAACACCCAGCCCTTAATCGCCGGGATGTCCTGACCGAGCGCGTACATTCGCGCGGCCAAAGCCTTTTCCAGCACGTCGTCCTTCGTTACGTCCGGTTTACGCCGGAACAACACGATGTGGCGCATCATTGCGTTGACCCGCTTTTAAGGTGGTAGCCGCGGCCTCTGTAATCGAATCCAACCAGTTCGTTCAGCTGAACCGCCTTGTCTGCGGGCGACGCATAGTACGCGCGAATCTCCGCGATCTTTCCAGTCACCGGGTCGAAGCGATACCACTCGTCGCCCCGCAACGCCGTGCCGCTCTTGTTCTTCCAGTGCGTCCACTCGATCACGGCCTCGGGGCTGTTGTGGCTGACCAGGATTTTTTCGATGGTCCACTGCGAACCCAGCTCGCTGACACACCAGACCCAGCGCCTGGCGATCATGTCGGCGCCGCGCCAGGGAACTTCTGGGAGTCCCGCGGGAAAGTAGTGGACCGCATCCGGCGTGAAGGAATCCACCAGCGCCTGGTAGTCAGCGTCATTGCAGGCTTTGAAATACCGGCGGATAACTTCTTCGTAATGCGCTGGAGTGTGAGTCGATGTGTTCATGGAAAATTCTCCGGTGATCAGGATTGAAGGAGGCTATGCATCAGCGCGCACGGGGGGACGCCCTGCAGCAACCCACTGCCCATGGCGCGCGCGGGTCTCTTCGTTCGGAGGATAGAGACCCCACAGCGGCTCGCCGGCTTTCACGCGTAGCGCGATATACGCTTCAAGGTCGTCGCGCTGCTCACACAGTGTGGCCATCTCTTCGGCCATTTGTGCAGGGATGACGGTGATGTTGTCTGCATCACCGTGAATGACGTCGCCCGGGTAGACGGCCACGCCCGCACATCCCACAGGAACCTGAAGGTCTGCAACGTGGTGGTAAGCAAGTCGCGTGGTGGCAGTGACGCCAGTGCACCAGATCGGGAAATCCATCTGGCTCAACTCTGTGCCATCGCGGAACGAGCCATCGGTCACGACGGCGCGTGCACCCCGCATCATCATCCTAGTGATGAGCATGCCCCCCATGGATGCAGCACGCCCATCCTTGTTGCTGTCGATCACCAGAACGTGGCCTGGCTCCAGTTGCTCCACTCCCACCCATTGCAGGTTGCCGGCGCTCGGTTCGGTAGTCAGGTTTCCGTAGGAATCTACATCCTCCCGGGCGGGGATGAAACGCATGGTGTAAGCGCGCCCGGCGAAGGCCTTCATGGATTTGTTGAGGGGCGTGATGCCGTGCAATACGGGTTGCTTGATGCCCTTGAGATAGAGCTGCATGGTCAGCGAGCCGCTTGTGGCCTTGGCAAGCCGGTCCAGCAACGCGTCTGAAACGTAGGGTGCGGGGGCGCGTTCGGGGATCTTTTGAAGAGGCGGTGGGTTGCGCAAGTGTTTCATATTGAAGGACGTGGATATCTCAAGGGGTGGGACGACCTGGGCGATGAGGCGGCGGGGTCGTTAAATAGGAAAAAGATTATCGTAATAACATGATCCACAAGCGCAAATACGCGCGTCGAGTGGATTCACACCGATTCCCCCGGCAGTTCCATCCCCTGAGACGAAATACAGACATGACAAGCACTGGCGGCGGAGAAGGCACCGGGTCTCTTGAAAAGGCACTTGACGTGCTCGAACTAGTGATTGGCGCGCCCGATGGTCTCGGACAAACCGAAATCGCGGCGAAGCTCACGCTTCCCCGCTCCACTGTGTACCGGCTGCTGGCGACGCTCGTTGCGCGCGGGCTGCTCCGTCGCGATCCCCTGCGCAAGGTCTATCGCCTTGGTTTCGGGGGCTTCGAGATGGCGCGCAAAGCAATCGCCGCGCCTGACCTCGCAGGCGCGGCGGTCGGTGAATTGCGTGCGCTGCGCGACCTCACGGGGGAGACTTCCTATCTGGCGGCGCTCGATGGGCTGGACGTCGTGTCTCTTGAGCGTTGTGACGGTGTACACAGTCAACGGTCCGCCGCGGCGATGGGACGGCGCACTCCCATTTACTGTACCAGCCAAGGCAAGGCGATCCTCGCGTTCCTGGACGCGCCTGCGCGCGATGCTCTGATTCGCGACCTCGTGCTCAAACCTCTAACACCATTCACCATCACCGACAGGCGTAGGCTGCAGGCCGAGTTGCGGGTTTCTGCTGCCCGCGGGTATGCCATCGACGATGAGGAAATCGTGATCGGTGTGCGATGCGTTGGCGCAGCAGTCATCGACTCCACCGGCAAGGTACGTGGAGCGATCAGCGTGGCAGGACCCGCCTGGCGTCTCACGCGTGAGCGTCTTGAACTTCTTGGCCCCGAAGTCGCGGAAGCCGCCCGTCGCATCGGTGCGCAGTTGCCCGCAGCGGAGGCTACCGGGCTGGCGATGCAGCCATTGCCGGGGCACTGGGCCTTCTTCGGCGCGTTTGCGCAATGGTGCCCGAAACGCTCGCGGTTCTATTGGGCGGATGTACTTGCACCCGCGCTGTTGGAAAGCGATGGTGAAACAACGCGTGAATTGGCGATGCTGGACGCTCCTATTACAGGGCTGCTGTTTCATGGCGACGAATTCGTATTGCCCAGGGAGCAAGGCGCCTTGCGGCTGTCAGCGGATGGCGCGGCAGTGGGAGAGGAGCCTTGGCCCCACGGCCGCACGCTTGCGGCGTGCAACGGCCCTGATGATCGTTTCTGGGTGGCGATGGAGACCGCCGGAGGATGCGCGGTGGGCTCAGTTGGGCGTCAGGGCGTGCTGGAGGTGCGATGGCAGCTCACCGAGCGGGTGCAGAGCCTCTTGTGGCATGCGCCAGAAAGATGCTTGTATGCGACCACGCCCGATTCCGGTTCCATCCTTGTCCTTCGCGCCGAGGGCAATGCAGTGCGCCGGCTTGTGACGATACCCAAGGGATCGGGCAAGGTAAGCGGACTGGCCATTGACATGGACGGCGGCATCTGGACAGCGCTGCGTGATGGATGGAGCGTTGTTCGCGTCTCGGGCGACGGGAACCTTGATCGTGTCATTGGCCTGCCAGTGCCACATCCCACAGACTTGGCGTTTGGAGGCGAAGGCTTGAAGCGGTTAATCGTTGTGAGCGCGCGGCAGCCGGTGCCACTGGACATGCTCGCAAACGCGCCACTGTCTGGCCGCGTATTTATGACACAGCTCTGAGGCTATGAGACGAATGATAGCTACTTGAACGAACGGCGGTTTTGGGCCGTGGAATTGACTTAGTCAACGACAGCTAAGGCCGATACCCGACTCTGACCAGG
>CAMBWM010000112.1 GCA_945871335.1 Polaromonas sp. YR568
GCGGACACGGCTTTGAAAACTGCCAACTCCGGTTACCTGACACGCCGCTTGTGCGACGTGGTGCAAGACCTGGTGGTGACCGAGGACGATTGCGGCACAACCGACGGCTCGCTGATGCGCGCCATCGTCGAGGGCGGCGAAACCATCGAGTCCCTGCGCGACCGTGTTCTCGGCCGCACCGTGGTTGAAGATGTGATGCACCCTGAAAACCGCTCGGTGGTCGTCAAGGCCGGCGTACTGCTCGACGAAGACCTGCTCGACGAGCTCGAGGTCGCCGGCGTCGATGAAGTTAAGGTGCGTACTGCGCTGACCTGCGCCACCCGCTTTGGCTTGTGCGCTAAGTGCTACGGCCGCGACCTGGGTCGTGGCGGCTTGATCAATACCGGCGAAGCCGTCGGTATCATCGCCGCCCAGTCCATCGGCGAGCCCGGCACGCAGCTGACGATGCGCACCTTCCACATCGGTGGTGCGGCATCGCGCGCAGCGATTGCTTCGAGCGTCGAAGCCAAGTCCAGCGGCAAGATCGGTTTCAACGCACCGATGCGCTATGTGACCAACGGCAAAGGCGAGCTGGTGGTGATTGCCCGTTCCGGCGAGATCGTGATTCATGATGAACACGGCCGTGAGCGTGAACGTCACAAGGTGCCTTACGGCGCCATCCTGACAGTCAAGGCTGACCAAAGCATCAAGGCCGGCGCCATTCTGGCCAACTGGGACCCGCTCACCCGTCCGATCATCACCGAATTCGCCGGCAAGGTGCTGTTCGAGAATGTCGAAGAAGGCGTTACCGTGGCCAAGCAGCTCGACGAGGTGACCGGTCTGTCCACCCTGGTGGTGATCGATCCAAAGCGTCGCGGTGCCACCAAGGTGATTCGTCCTCAGGTCAAACTGATAGACGCCTCCGGCAGCGAAGTCAAGATCCCCGGTACCGACCACTCTGTGACCATTGGCTTTCCAATCGGTGCGCTGGTGCAAGTGCGCGACGGTCAGGACGTGGGCCCCGGTGAAGTGCTGGCGCGTATCCCGGTCGAAGGGCAGAAAACGCGAGACATCACCGGCGGTCTGCCGCGTGTGGCCGAGCTGTTCGAAGCCCGCACGCCTAAAGACAAGGGCACGCTGGCAGAGATGACCGGTACCGTGTCTTTCGGCAAAGAAACCAAAGGCAAGATCCGCCTGCAGATCACCGACCCCGAAGGCAAGGTCTGGGAAGACCTGGTGCCTAAAGAGAAAAACATTCTCGTGCACGAAGGCCAGGTTGTGAACAAGGGCGAGTCGATCGTGGACGGCCCGGCCGATCCGCAAGACATCTTGCGTTTGCTGGGCATGGAAGAGCTGGCCCGCTACATCGTCGATGAAGTGCAGGACGTCTACCGTCTGCAGGGTGTGAAGATCAACGACAAACACATCGAAGTGATTGTTCGTCAGATGCTGCGCCGTGTGGTGGTCGAGAGTGTTGGTGACTCCACCTACATTGCCGGCGAGCAGGTCGAGCGCTCGGTCATCCTGGACGCCAACGACGCCTTGCGCGCCGATGGCAAGATCCCAGCGACCTTCAGCAATTTGTTGCTCGGTATCACCAAGGCTTCGCTGTCCACCGACTCGTTCATCTCTGCAGCTTCCTTCCAGGAAACCACGCGTGTGTTGACCGAAGCGGCCATCATGGGCAAGCGCGACGAGTTGCGCGGCTTGAAGGAAAACGTGATCGTCGGTCGTCTGATTCCTGCCGGTACCGGCATGGCTTACCACCAGGCACGCAAGGCCAAGGAGCAAATGGACGACGCCGAGCGACGTGCCATTGCCGAAACCGAAGCCGCCGAACTGGAAGCCCTGTCGCCGGCTGAGACCAGCGAAGGCGCTGACGGCCAGGCTTGATGCAGCTCTGAGCGGATAATCCGCTAAAAGGGCTAAGCCCCGTGCCGGTTCAGGCGCGGGGCTTTTTTTATGCAGCAGCAGGGTCAGCTAAAGTCGGGGTTCGGTCTTGTACAGGAAAGTCAAAAGTTAGCCATGAGCACAAATTCCATTGCGTTGTTGGTGTTGCTGGCCTTGCTGGTCTTTTGGGCGCTGGGCGCCCACAACAGACTGGTGCGGCTCAAAGACCTCATAGCCGATTCTTTTGTGGCGATCGATATGCAATTTCAGGACAGGCATGACCTGATACTCAGACTGGTTGAGGTGGCTGGCGAATTTCTAAAGCATGATCCGCTATTGCTGGCGCCATTGGTACAAGCTCGCAAGACAGTCAGCGTTGCCAATGACGCGTTGCGCTCAAGGCCCAGCAGCGGTCTGTTGGCCACGCAGTTGATGGCCGCCGAAGAAGGCCTTCAGCAACAGCTGGACCATTTGTGGACAGGCGTTTCAACACTGGCCATGCAAGCCGACCCCAAGGTGCGCGAGCTGGCCCAGCAGCTCACCGCCATTCAGAGCAAAATGTTTTTTGCCTGCCAAGCGTTCAATCTCGCCGTGCAGCAATTTAACGCGGCGCAGTTGCAGTTCCCTACGCTTTTGCTGTCCCGACTGTTTGGCTTTACGCCAGCCCTTGCGCTGCGTCTGGGCCAAACGAATGTCTGAGCCGGCGCGCCAGGCCACCGCCGTAAGGCCGACGCACGCCGAGCAGGTACCGCTTTGGCAGCAGTTGCAGGGCGCCGCTTCGCTGTTGATGGCGGTGCGTGCTGGCCGTTCAATGACGACCGAACTGGAGCAGCTTGCACCCCACTTGCGCCCAGGCGTTCAGGCCTTGGGTTTTCATGCGCTGCGCTGGCTGGGTCGTGCCGAGGCCTTGCGACAGCAGCTTGTCAGCCGCGCGCCGCCGCCTGAAGCCGATGCCCTTTTGTGTGTGGCGCTGGCGCTGGCCGCGGAAGTAGATGAATCGCTTTACTCCCCGTACACGCTGGTGGACCAAGCGGTAGAAGCCGCCAAGCAAGGTGAAGAAACCCGGCACCAAGCCAGTTTCATCAACGGCTGCTTGCGCAGGTTTTTGCGCGAAAGCCAAGCCATGCTGGCTGTTTGCGAGCACAAACCCCAGGCCGTCTGGAACCATCCTCAGTGGTGGATTGACGGTGTCCGTAAAGACCACCCGCAGGCCTGGCAAGCCATCTTGCAGGCCAACAACAGCCGCGCACCCCTGTGCTTGCGCGTCAACAAGCGCCAGATCAGCCGGCCAGACTACCTGCTGGCCTTGCAGGGTGCAGGTATTGAAGCTGCGCCTGTCGGTGAGCAGGGTGTGCTGCTGGCGACGGCTTGCCCCGTGCCGCGACTGCCCGGCTATGCCGAGGGACATTTTTCAGTACAGGACGCCGGCGCTCAACTGGCGGCGCAGCTGTTGCTGTCTGGGCTGTCAGCGCCTGCCGGCCAAGCGCTGCAGCTGCTCGATGCGTGCGCCGCCCCCGGCGGTAAAACCGCCCACCTGTTGGAATTGGCCGATGCCCGGGTGCTGGCGCTGGACATTGACGCACAGCGCTGCGGGCGCATTGCGCAAAACTTGGAGCGACTGCAGTTGCAGGCGCAGCTTGTGGTGGCCGACGCCGGTCAGCCCGACGGGTGGTGGGATGGCCGCATGTTTGACGGCATCTTGCTCGACGCGCCCTGCACCGCATCAGGCATTGTTCGCCGGCATCCTGATGTGCGCTGGTTGCGCCGCCCCGGCGACATTGCGCAGCTGGCAGCCCAGCAAAAACGACTGTTAGAGGCCCTCTGGCCGCTGCTGCGGGTGGGCGGGCGTTTACTCTATTGCACCTGCTCGGTTTTCAATGCGGAAGGCCAAGGGCAGATTGAAACGTTTCTTATGCGCCACACTGAGGCGCTATTGCTACCGTCCCCTGGTCATTTGCTGCCCCAAAGCGGCATGAGGGGGCCTGTATTCCCGGACAATTTACTGCGTGAGTACGATGGTTTTTATTACGCACTGCTGGAAAAGCAAGCCCTTTAAGGGCTGCGCGAAGCGTTGGAGCCTGCAGGGCCTGCGGGTCATGGCCGTGCTATTGACCGCCTTGTGCGCCTGCCTGCCTGCCAACGCTGCGGGTGCCCAGCTGACCCAGCTCAAAACGCAAAGCACAGAAGAAGGTGTTTACCTCAGCGCCAACCTGAGCTTTGAACTGCCCGCTGTGGTTGAAGACGCCTTGCTCAAGGGTATTCCACTTTTCTTTGTCCTTGAAGTCGATATCCTGCGCGAACGCTGGTATTGGACCGACCAGCGCGTGGCTTCGGCCTCACGCACCATCCGGCTGGCTTACCAGCCCTTGACCCGGCGCTGGCGGGTCAACATCGGCTCGGGCTTGATTGGCAGCACCAGCAGCCTGCGCGCCACCTTCAACCAAAATTACGATACCCTGGCCGAGGCCCTGTCGGCTGTCCAGCGCGTTGCGCGTTGGAAAGTTGCCGAGCCGACTGAGATCCGCCCCGGTGCAGATTACAAGCTGAACTTCATTTTCAAGCTCGACCTGTCCCAATTGCCCAGACCTTTTCAGATCGGTGTGGCCGGACAGCGTGACTGGTCCATTGCGATAGATCACAGTCAAAAAATGGTGTTGCAAGTTAGCAGCGCAGCCGAGATCGTGAAGGAGGCTTCGCCGGACGGCATCAAAGACGGCGCACCCGGAGAATCTCTCAAGTGAACTGGTTACGCAGCCCGCGCCCGGCGCGCTATAACCGTGCCTTGCGTTGGACACTTGGCTTGGGCGTTGGCGTGGTGGTGGCCTTGGGGCTGGTGCTGATTTTTCTGCTCACGCTGGCGACAGATAACCGTGAGTTGTATGAGCGCAATTACACCCTTCTTTTAGGTTTGAATATCGCAGTGGCTGCGGTCTTGCTCGTGGCCATCGGTTGGATTGTGGTGCGCTTATTTTTGCGGCTTCGTCAGCGCAAGTTTGGCAGTCGGCTGTTGCTCAAGCTGGCTGCTATTTTTGCGTTGGTGGGTCTATTTCCAGGCCTGACCATTTATGTGGTGTCCTACCAGTTCGTGTCGCGCTCGATTGAAAGCTGGTTTGACGTCAAGGTCGAAAGCGCATTGGCGGCCGGCCTTAATTTGGGTCGCTCTTCACTGGACGCTCTGGCGACAGACCTGGGCAACCGCACACGTCAGGCGGCTACTCAGATGTCCTTGGCCAATGATCCTTCACCCGGTCTGGCGCTGGAGCGACTGCGTGAGCAAATCGGCGTCAAGGACCTGCTGCTGTGGGGCGCCTCGGGGCAACTGATTTCTAGCGCAGGACAGTCGCGCTTTATTTTGCAGCCCGATCGGCCTTCGGCGCAGCAGTTCCGGCTGGCACGTACACAGCGTGTAGCGACCCAGATCGAGGGCTTGGAAGATACGCTGTCAACGGGAACTGCCGCCGCATCTGCACCAACAGCCCGCATCCGAGCGCTTGCGCTGGTCAGCGACTCCAATTTCGGGCTCAGCAGCACCGAACGTTTTTTACAAGCTGTTGAAGACCTGCCACCTGAACTGGTGGCCAACGCTATTGCCGTGCAAGAGGCCAACCGCGAATACCAAGAGCGTGCATTGGCCCGCAGCGGCCTGCGCAAGATGTACATCGGCACACTCACCCTGAGTCTGTTTTTGGCAGTCTTTGGCGCCGTGTTGTTGGCGGTGCTGCTGGGCACCCAGTTAGCGCGCCCACTCTTGTTGCTGGCCGAAGGTGTGCGCCAGGTGGCGCAGGGCGACCTGCGGCCCAAGGAGGTGCTGAGCAGCAAGGACGAGTTGGGCGGACTCACACGCTCATTTGCCGACATGACACAGCAGCTGTCAGATGCGCGCTCGGCCGTGCAACAAAGCATGAGCCAGGTAGACGCCGCGCGCGCCAATCTGCAGGCTATTTTGGACAACCTCACGGCGGGTGTGCTGGTGCTCGACAGTCAGGGCCGTATCCGCTCGAGCAACCCGGGTGCAGCGCGCATTTTGCGCGTCGCGCTGAGCACTTACCACGGTCAGTTGCTGTCGCAGGTGCCGGGGCTGGACGTCTTCGGCCGTGGCGTGCAATCTCAGTTTGAGGCCTACTTAGCTGAAAACGCCGAACACAATCTGGAGCACTGGCAGCAGACCTTTGAGCTGCACGGCGGGCCGGTCGGCGCAGAAGACGGCGCCGTCACGCTGATTGCGCGCGGCGCCAAGATGCCGGGTACCGACGAAAGTCTGCTGGTGTTTGACGATGTCTCAGCGATGGTCTCAGCCCAGCGTGCAGAGGCCTGGGGTGAAGTTGCAAGGCGACTGGCGCATGAGATCAAAAACCCGCTCACGCCAATTCAACTGTCGGCCGAGCGACTGGAGATGAAGCTCAGCGCCAAGCTGCAACCCACAGAGCAAGCCATGCTCAGCAAATCGGTTAAGACCATCGTTGACCAGGTAGACGCCATGAAGCGTCTGGTCAATGACTTCAGGGATTACGCCCGCCTGCCGACTGCCGAGCTCAAGCCGCTGGACCTCAATGCACTGGTGACGGATATCATGCAACTCTACGCCGACGACGCCACCGTCATGCCTGTGCGCGTGGAGTTGGACCCAGCTGCTCCAGCCATCCGCGGCGACGCCCAGCAACTGCGGCAGGTGATTCACAACCTGCTGCAAAACGCCCAGGACGCGCAAGAAGGTCGCAGCACCGAGCACTCCGTGCAAATCACCTTGAAAACCGAATTCTCGACCAGCGCCCGCCGTGTGCGCCTGATCGTGCGCGACAACGGTTCAGGTTTTCCTGACCATATTCTGAAACGCGCTTTTGAGCCCTACGTGACGACCAAGAGCAAAGGCACAGGTTTGGGCCTGGCCGTGGTGAAAAAAATTGCAGACGAGCACGGTGCACGCATAGATATTTCTAACCGCGTGGCCGATGGGGCGGTACAGGGCGCCCAAGTGTCGTTATCATTCGCAGTTGTGGGATAACAACAGCTGTGGCTTGAAGGCTTTTCAGACCTAGCAACGTTAAGGGTGCGATGCAATGGCAAATATTCTGGTGGTGGACGACGAGTTGGGCATACGTGACCTGCTGTCCGAAATCCTCAACGACGAAGGGCATCATGTAGAACTGGCAGAAAACGCTGCGCAGGCCCGGCTGGCCCGTGCCCGCGCCCGCCCCGACCTGGTTCTGCTCGACATCTGGATGCCCGACACCGACGGCGTCACCTTGCTCAAGGAGTGGTCTTCTTCGGGCCAGCTCACCATGCCGGTCATCATGATGAGTGGTCACGCCACCATCGACACCGCAGTCGAAGCCACCAAGATCGGCGCCATGGCCTTTCTGGAAAAACCCATCACACTGCAAAAACTGCTCCAAGCCGTTGAAAACGGTTTGACCAAACAAACATCCCGCAAAACCCCTGGCAACCAGTCCGGCCTGAACGCCGGCGAACGGGCCGGCCAGCCGGGCATGCTTGCTTTTTCAGAGCCAGTGGAAGACACAAGCCCCAAACCCACGCAAAGTTTCGCACTCGAAAAACCCTTGCGTGACGCCCGTGACGAATTTGAAAAAGCCTACTTCGAATTTCACCTGCACCGCGAAGGCGGCTCTATGACCCGTGTGGCTGAAAAAACCGGCCTCGAGCG
>CAMBWM010000113.1 GCA_945871335.1 Polaromonas sp. YR568
GTGCTGCTGGCCGGCAGTTGGGCAGAGCGTCGTGCCAAGGCCGCCAACGACAACAAATTTGTGGCGGGTTAAGCACCCGTCATAAGGCTACGCCCGTATCAAAACCATTTGGTGCGGGCGTGGCGCGCTTGAAAGCTGTCATCTATAAATACAACCCTAGGAGAAAATGATGGACACCCTGATCGTTTATTTTGACGAAGCCCAGCACGCCGTGCAGGTACTTACACCCATGCTGGCCACCGGCACAGAACATCAACCCATGCGCTGGATCGTAGTGGCCTGCACACCCCGCGTGACACGCCACGCCAGCAAATGGGTCACAAGCAATGCCCGCCAAACATGGCGTAGCAAGTGGGCCGACAAAGCTTTTCAGGAAATTGTTCCATTGCTCCAAGCCAGAGGCGACACCGTGATCACCCAAATTGCTATGGGTCCTTTGACGACGCTCACAGACTCGCTGATGGCGCGCTATGCGGTTTCGCGCGTGCTGGATGCGCGCCGGCCTAAGTTTGGTGAAGACCTGCAACCCGTTAGTCATCAGCAACCGCAGGCACGCGAGGGCCTGTGGGGTTGTGCCGCAGCACTGGCCGGTGTAGGGGCGCTGGTAACCGCAGACTAAGCGCTCCATGATTTGCTGCACGCACCGCGCGTACAGCAATGGTGTTTTTGATCTTTTGGGCTGCGGCCAGTCTGCTCAGCGGGCTGGACGTGCGCAGTTTTGGCGCTGCGCTGCTGGGGTCATTGATTTACTCGGCGCTGCACTTAGCGATCGATTTTGTCCTCGCGCGTTTGTTCCCTGATTAAGTTGCTGATCTGGCGGGTACGGCTGTCAATGATGGATGCATCGATGTGCGCGTTGCGTCCCGCTACACCGGCTTGCCCGACGCGCAGCATGTCTTGTGCGGCCTTGAGTCGGTCCAAAGCGGCCGGATAGTCCAGCTGCGCTACGCGGCTTTCGGCATCAGCCCTGATCGACCGGACAGCCTCACCCTTGCGGCCCCAGACTTCAGACAGCATCTGCCAAGCTTGGGCATCTTTAGGGTGCGTGACCACCCATGTCTGCAGCGCATCTGTCAGAGGGTCGAGCAGTCCTGCCGCCATCATGGCACGCCCTCCAATGAGCAACTCTGCGCGAGTGGTGACTTGCGAAAACTTCACGGCTGCCGCCGCTTCATGCGGCCTACCAGCGGCTGTTTCAAGCTCAATAGAAAGTAAATCTGCAGTACGGGCCGCACCCGGCGTCTGGACGGCCACGCTTTTCAGGGGCGCTAGCAAGGCGAGGGCCGTGGCGTCTTCACGCAAACGACTTGCCGCGAAGGCGCCACCGTAGACGCGGCCGGCCCAGACAGGCAATTTTTCTTGCACCACTGACTCCGTTGCCGCACGCTGACCTTCAGCGACCATGCTGCGCAGATCGTCCACACCCGGGCTGCCCAGCACGCGCGCGCGCGCCGACATCATGGCGTGTAACTGCGGCTCCAGATCGAACAACGGTGAGCGGCTTTGCAGAGCTGGTTCGCCCATTTGCAGGCGTGCACGCGCTTCGGCAATGCGCTCGGTGGTCAGTGGGTGTGAGCGCAAGTAGGGGTACGCGCCGTTGTCATTCAGGCGGGCAGCTTGCTGAAGTTTTTCAAACATGCCGCTCACGCCTTGCCCCTCAAACCCAGCTTGCGTCATGACGCCGAAGCCGACGCGGTCCGCTTCGCGCTCCATATCACGAGAGAAATTGAGTTGCCCCTGCACCGCCAGCGCCTGCCCGCCGACGATAGCGGCGTTGGCCGCGTCCGGGCTTTTGCTGGCTGCCAGCGCACCCAAAATCATGGCCCCTATCACCCAGGGGGTTTGCTGTTGCTGCTTGGTCATCAGACGTGAAATATGGCGCTGCGTCACATGGCTCAGTTCATGTGCCAGCACGGCTGCAAGCTCATCTGCGCTGCTGACCACGGCAATCAGGCCGGTGTGCACGCCCATGTAGCCGCCCGGCAGCGCAAAGGCATTGACGCTGCGGTCACGCACCAAGAGCAAGTCCCAGGCAAAACGGTCCTCTAGCTCGGGGCCCAGCTCACCGCGGTCACGGGCTGCCGCCATCAACGGGGTCCAGATGGCCTTCAGATAATCCCCCAACAGTGGGTCATCCAGATAGTCGGGATCACGGTAAATGCTCATGGCAATCCGGTCGCCCAATCGCCGCTCAGTAGCCGCTGCCAACTCCAAGCCATCACCCAGCGAAGGCAAGGCGTTGCCGACCCTGGCGGGCGGCGACAGCAACTGCGCCTGCGACACGCCGCCGCTCAGCAGCGAGACGGCCAGAGCGACAAGGCCAAGCCGGCGCCAATCTGGGCTTCGTTGCTGTCTCCTAGTTTGTATGCAAGCTTTGGTCACTTTAAACATTCATCAGGCAAAAACATATCCGTGCATATTAACGGCCACCCACTAGGCCTGTAGATCGACCAGTTAAAGCTTGGCCGGTCACTGCTCTTATGATGGCAGCCATCCAGCCTCAGGACCCGCCATGACCACAACTTCTGCACTCACACACTTTGACGCGCAAGGCCAAGCCCACATGGTGGACGTGGCGGACAAGGCCAGCACGCACCGCATTGCCATTGCCCAAGGGCGCATCTGCATGGCGCCGGCAACACTGGCCATCATCTTGCAAGGCAACGCCAAAAAAGGCGATGTTCTGGGCATCGCCCGTATTGCCGGCATCATGGCGGCCAAAAAAACCAGTGAGTTAATACCGCTGTGCCACCCACTGGCACTCACGCGGGTGGCGGTCGAGTTCAGCAGCAGCGAAGCCGAAAGCTGCATTCTTTGCAGCGCAGCGGCAGAAACTATTGGCCCCACAGGTGTCGAGATGGAAGCCCTGACCGCCGTACAAATCGCCCTGCTCACCATCTACGACATGTGCAAAGCCGTGGACCGCGGCATGACCATCACTGATGTGAAGCTCTTAGAAAAGCACGGCGGCAAGTCGGGCAGCTTCATTGCCGAGAAGTAGGTGATTGACAGGCCTGGGGACCCCCTTAAGCCATTGAGATTGGTGCGGCTGGCGGGGATCGAACCCACGACCCTTGGCTTCGGAGGCCAATACTCTATCCACTGAGCTACAGCCGCAACGCTGATTTGATGGGGGAAGTGCGCCTGAGGACAGGCAGGCTTCATAAAGCGTGAACGGCTTCATGAATCTTGTTTTGATTCTAGCAGTCGCCCTGTTGGCATGGATGAGCACCGGGCTTCGGCTGAGCGGGCCGCTATAATATTGGGTTGTCAGGAACATGCCTGATTGCACTTCGATTTTCAGTTTTTTTGAGGACGCCATGAGCGCTAACGATAACAACACGGCTCACGAAGAAGACCACACCGGTCCAGTCAAAACCCCTAAGCAATTGTTGCTTATGGTTTTGTACTCTTTCGTAGTTCCCATCTTCGCCATCATTGCGCTGGTTTATTACGTGACCTCTGGCAACATGCCGGCAGCTGGTTCTACCAATACCGAAAAAGAATTGGCTTTGCGGATTCAAAAGGTCGGTAGTGTTGAGATTCGCGATGCCAATCGCCCCCTCAAGTCAGGCGCTGAAGTGTATGTCGCGCAGTGCGCTGCATGCCATGCGGCTGGTTTGGCCGGTGCGCCTAAATTTGCCGATGCTGGCGCTTGGGCGCCTCGCCTCAAGACGGGTTTTGAAGTTCTTTGGAACTCTGCACTCAAAGGCAAGAATGCCATGGGCGCTCAGGGCGGCGGAGACTACAGTGACATTGAAATTGGCCGCGCTGTGGTTCACTTGACGGCGTCAGCCGGTGGCAAGTTTGCGGAGCCAGCCGCGCCGGCAGCTGCCAAGTAATTTACTTTCTTCTTTGCTAAAAGGCCGGTTCCTGACCGGCCTTTTTTTGTGCCTGCGCCGGGCTTCGCACGTAGCCAAAGCGCAAAGGTAATTCATTGGCTTGAATTTCCTGGGGTACCCAAAGCCCGCAGTCCACGGCTTCTGCGGCATGCGTCATATCTTGGGTGTGCACCAAGCCAAAACCGATGCCGGTTTCCAGGTAAAGCCGTCCATGCTGGTCCATGATGCAGCGCTGCACGCGGGCAGGCTCGCCGGTATGCGCATTGACAGAAAAGTCTGTGTGAACCCGGCACACCAGTGGCGTGGCCTCGAGTTCAACGTAAACGCGCTGGGGGCCGTTCTGAAAGTACCACTGACCGCTGGTATCGGCTTCGTAGTTGCGCTGGATGAAGTCAATGAGTTTGTCGTGCCGCAGCAGTGAGCCCTTGCTCAATGCGCTGCCGCCTGCAAACGGGCCAGCGGCCTGAGCCTGGTCATCACGCATGTACCAGTTGCCACGCGCATCAAGCCCTAACCAGCCAAAACAGTTAGGCACATTGGGCCATTTGGCCAGCGCTGCTTTGACGATGTCGTCCATGAGTTAACTTTCTCCAATGCTATTGTTCTACCGGTATTTTGACTGCAGATGCAGGCAGATGCTGCGCCAGAAATTCACACACAGCCATAGGCATGGCACGGACATGTGCCGCCCCTGGCCAAACCCCGAGCGCCTGCGGAAAGCCCACGTGACCACCTTCTTCTGGTTGCCACAGTGTGACGCTGGCGCTGACTTCGTGTGCGCCAGGCAAACTTTTGCGCGGCACAAAGGGGTCATTGTGTGCGTTCATGGCAAGAGCAGGCACCCGGATACGAACAAGGTGCGGCTTGGCAGAGGCCCGGGCCCAGTAGTCATCGGTATCTTTAAAGCCATGCAGCGGTGCGGTGACCACATTGTCAAAGTCGTAGAGATTGCGCGCATTCAGCAAGTCTTGCCGGCTGAACAGTTGGGGGTACGTATCCAGTTTGCGCAATGCCTTGGGAACCATGCTGTTTAAAAACATTCGGGTGTAAACCAGCCTGTTAAAGCCCTTGCCCAGGGCATGCCCGCTGGCCGCCAGGTCGAGCGGTGCGCTGACGGCACCGATGGCAAGCACCAATTCAGCGGCGGCATTTTCGAGTTCGCCGGCCCAGCGCATCAGGGCATTGCCGCCCAGAGAAACACCCACAGCGAACACCGGGCCGGCATGTTGTTGTTTAAAACGGCGCAGGATCCAATCGATCTCAGCAAAATCGCCCGAATGGTAGGCGCGCGGTGCACGATTGATCTCACCCGAGCAGCCCCTGAAGTGCGGCACTGCGCAGGCCCAGTTTCGGGCTCGCGCGGCGTCTGCAAATGCTTGGGCATAGTGGCTGTCTGACGCCCCCTCGAGACCGTGGAATACCACCAGCAGTGGGCGATGCCTTGGAACCGAAGCTGCGGCATCTTGCAACCAGTCAACGTCGACGAAGTCTTGATCGGGTGAAGTCCACCGCTCACGCCGAAACTGCGGCTTAGCGTTGAGGTAACGCACGCCCCGGGTGGAAGCCCAGATGGTTTGCAGATCGCCACCCGGCAACCACCAAGGCGCAAGGTAGTTCATGCTCTCAGTGCAAGACCGACGGAGTGTCGTTAGAGACCTGTTCTTGCACGGTTCCCGGGCTGGCATGGTGCGCCACCAGGCGCCAGCCTTGCGGTGTTTTCAGGTAGACGTTGGTGGCGATCACCCTGGCATGCGCAGGTCCGTCGTCCGTCATGACCTCGATTCGCTCCAGAACACTGTGAACGCTCGCACCCAGAGTTTCAACACGTCGAATATGTTCGATGTGCGCGCGTACTGTGCCATGTGCAAAAAGCGCAGCGAAGGCACTGCGTATTGCCTGTACGCCCACTTGCCGGCCGCCGCCAGGGTGTACGCAAACAATGTCTTCTTCATCCGCCCAGCAGGCCATGAGCTTGTCAATGTCACCGAGTTGCAGTGCATCGTAAAAAGCTGCTTCTGTGTCGTCGGCATGGCCGTTGTGTGTGAGATTTGGTTTGGTAGGTCGCATGGTAAAAAAGCTTATCCCTTCCTTAATTCATTGATACGCCAGCCATAAAAAAACCGGCCTGCTGGGGCCGGTCTTTTTACACTGCATGGGCATCCATACAGTTCACGCGGCTTATCGCTTTTGGCGGTATTTTCGCAGCGCTGTGATCTGTGCAATCATGACGGCCAATTCGGACTGTGCATGGGCCAGGTCGATGTCACTTTTGGCATTTTTCAAAGCCTCTTCAGCCGCCTTCTTGGCTTCGGTGGCTTTGGCTTCGTCCAAGTCCTTGCCGCGAATGGCCGTGTCACTGAGCACAGTGATCGAGTTGGGCTGAACTTCGAGCACACCACCGGCCACAAAAACAAACTCTTCAGAGCCATCGGCTTTTTCAATGCGCACGGCGCCGGGACGGATGCGCGTGATCAGCGGCGTATGGCGGGGGAAAATACCCAGCTCGCCGGTCTCACCGGGCAGGGCCACAAAACGGGCCTCGCCCGAAAAGATGGACTCTTCGGCGCTGACGACATCGACGTGGATGGTGTTCATGTGAAGTCTGCCTTAGATCTTCTTGGCTTTTTCGAAGGCTTCGTCAATCGTGCCGACCATATAGAAGGCCTGCTCTGGCAGGTGATCGCACTCGCCGGCCACGATCATCTTGAAGCCGCGAATGGTTTCAGCCAAGCTGACGTATTTGCCGGGTGAGCCGGTGAACACTTCAGCCACGTGGAAAGGCTGCGACAGGAAACGCTGAATCTTGCGGGCGCGGGCCACGGCCAGCTTGTCTTCAGGGGCCAGTTCGTCCATACCCAGAATTGCAATGATGTCGCGCAACTCTTTGTAGCGCTGCAAGGTGCCCTGCACGGCGCGGGCCGTGGCGTAGTGGTCTTCGCCCACGACGTTAGGGTCAAGCTGGCGGCTGGTCGAGTCCAACGGGTCCACGGCAGGGTAGATACCCAGCGAAGCGATGTCACGCGAGAGCACCACGGTCGAGTCCAGGTGGGCAAAGGTGGTGGCTGGCGATGGGTCGGTCAAGTCATCGGCAGGCACGTAAACGGCTTGGATGGAAGTGATAGAGCCGACCTTGGTGGAGGTTATACGCTCTTGCAGGCGGCCCATCTCTTCGGCCAGTGTTGGCTGGTAACCCACAGCCGATGGCATGCGGCCCAGCAGCGCGGACACTTCGGTGCCGGCCAGTGTGTAGCGGTAAATGTTGTCCACAAAGAACAGCACGTCACGGCCTTCGTCACGGAAGGACTCAGCAATCGTCAGGCCGGTCAGCGCCACGCGCAAACGGTTTCCTGGGGGCTCGTTCATCTGGCCGTACACCATGGCCACTTTGGACTCGCCGAGGTTCTCGAGGTTCACAACGCCGGAGTCGGCCATCTCGTGATAAAAGTCATTGCCTTCACGGGTACGTTCACCCACACCGGCAAACACGGACAGACCCGAGTGCGCCTTGGCGATGTTGTTGATCAGTTCCATCATGTTCACGGTCTTGCCGACGCCGGCGCCGCCGAACAAGCCGACCTTGCCGCCTTTGGCAAACGGGCAAACCAGGTCAATCACCTTGATGCCGGTTTCCAGCAGTTCCTGCGATGGCGAGAGTTCGTCATA
>CAMBWM010000114.1 GCA_945871335.1 Polaromonas sp. YR568
TTGAGCTTGGGCAAGGCCAGCAGAGTGCGGGCCTTGTCAGCCCACTCGGCCGCGACAGCTTCCTGCCCTTTAGCGCGCTTGATGTCGTCTAATTTTTCCTTCACCAGCTTGGCAGCGCCCTTGTCCCGGTTGGCCAGGTCTTTGAATACATCGGACATCTGCTCGGGAGTCGGGCTGTGGGCTAACCATTCGCGGATGCGGCTGACCCGCTCACCCGATGTGGCGGCCGTCAGGGCGCCGCCGGTCAAGGCGTCCAAGGGATGCGCATCGGCCCCACGGGATGGTTTGGTGTTGGCGGGATCGACTTTGGCTGAATTGGACATGTTGGCTAGCTAGAAAGAAAAAGTGCGCAGACTGAAGCATCTGCAAAAAGGCAGGCCCGAAGGCCACAACCGATGCTTCATCGGCAACGTTTTCTCCATCAGCGGTCGCAGGCGGTGCGCCAAGAAAGCTGTTGGAGATAAAAGCAAAAGCTGTTATTTTCGCTGGTTTTTAACCCTGCCTGGAAAACATCCGCGGTCGGCGCTTAGACGCGGGCCAAAGTTGTGCCCAAGACCCGGGCAAAGTTGCAGACCAAGCAGCCGCGCCCTCGGCTCCAAACCCCGCCCCACAAGTTGCCAATGCACGCCGGCAAAAGCTTTATAAGCCTTCAAATTGAATATCAAATTGATTTGATATTCTTGACGAGCCATTACAAAGCCTCTTAAAATTTCTTCAGTATTGTTAAACCGTCAGGGACTACCCTAGGCGGGCGCGCATTGATGCAATGCACTTATTTGGTGCATTTTTCTAAGGCCCTTTACTCCCGATTAGGGGAAAAACACTACCGGTAGTGCTTGTAAAAGGCGCAAGCACTATATATAGTGCCCCCACGTCCTTGGAGTAATGGCTCTTAGGCATTGAACGGCTTGTGATTTGAACCATCCCAAGCCGCCCCGTTTTAAAACGACCGGCCCACACACATTGCCGCCCCGCAATTTCACGAAAGCTCACACTGAAAAACTCATGCCCACCAGCTGGCCGGCTTCAACGCTGCAAGCTGGAAGCGACGAAAGGAGTTACATGACAACGACATTGAACTTAAGCCTGCACAAGTGCATGGCAGATTTCCGCAGCAGTGCCCGGAATGTTTTTAACGACATTGCAGCCGGTTTCCTACAAATCAGCCATAACGGTTTTGCCATGCTTGGCCTGGCGCTGGTGTTTGTGATGATCACGCTGACAGCCCGCCCCGACCTGCGCGAAGCCGGTGAAATCCGCCTGATGGCTCTGCTTTTGGCGCGTCAGGAAGCCACTATTGGCTTCACCGAGCCAGGTGCGGTTGACCGCGCCACGGCCGCCAACCCCAAGGATTTGCCCAGCAAACAAGCGGCCGTAGCTTACTGGTTGAGCAAAAAATACGCTGTCGCACCTGAACCGCTGAGCGCTCTGGTGGCCCACGCCTTTGAGATCGGTGAAAAATCAAAGCTCGACCCGACCCTGATCTTGGCCATCATGGCAATCGAGTCCGGTTTTAACCCCTTCGCCCAAAGCCCCGTAGGCGCACAAGGCCTGATGCAAGTCATGACCGGTGTGCACCACGACAAATATGCGCATTTCGGCGGACGCATGGCGGCTTTTGACCCGGTCACCAACCTGCGTGTGGGCGTCAAGGTGCTGCAAGAATGCATTACCCGGGCCGGCTCTATTGAAGGCGGACTGAAGTTTTACGTGGGCGCAGCCAATTTGGACGATGACGGTGGATACGCCACCAAAGTCCTGGCCGAACACGGACGTTTACAGGCCGTTTTTGCCGGTAAGCGGCAACCCTTTGACAGCCAGGCCGAGCCCATGCCGATTCCAGCTTCGTTCCCGTCCCCTGCCCGTAATGACAGTCCGCTCAAGCCTGAAGCTGTGGCCAAAGTCGCGCTGCTTGACAACTAGACTGATACGGCCTGTCAGCTACACTTCACAAGTGCGCAACTGGCGATAGGCATGGGCGGTTGAAAAACAGCGCTTGCTGATGTGGGACACCACTTTGAAGCGCACCGCTTTCGGGCTATATAGCCCAAAGCGATCAGCCGTTCGCCTGGGCAGCCCTTGCTTCTCTTCCTTCATGGACCTTGAGGACAAGGAACACCGTCTTTAAGGACTGCCATGTACGACCGCCACCATCTGATTGAGCAAACCGACCCCGAACTCTGGGCTGCCATAAAGGCTGAAAACGCCCGCCAAGAGCACCACATTGAGCTGATTGCCAGCGAAAACTATGCCTCGCCCGCCGTCATGGCCGCGCAGGGCTCGCAGCTCACCAACAAATACGCCGAAGGCTACCCGGGCCGCCGCTACTACGGTGGCTGCGAGCATGTGGACGTGGCCGAGCAACTGGCGATTGACCGCGTCAAGCTGATTTTTGGCGCCGACGCCGCCAACGTGCAGCCGCATTGCGGCGCCTCGGCCAACATGGCCGTGTTTCTGGCCTTTCTCAAGCCCGGCGACACCATCATGGGCATGAGTCTGGCCGAAGGTGGGCATCTGACGCACGGCATGGCACTGAACATGAGTGGCAAATGGTTCAAGGTGGTCAGCTATGGCCTGAACGCCAAAGAAGAGATTGACTACGACGACATGGAACGCAAGGCGCACGAATCGAAACCCAAACTGATCATCGCCGGCGCTTCTGCTTATTCGCTGGGCATCGACTTTGCACGTTTTGCCAAAGTGGCCAAGGACGTGGGTGCCATTTTTCTGGTGGACATGGCGCATTACGCCGGCCTGATCGCCGCAGGCGTTTACCCCAACCCGGTGCCGCACGCCGACGTGGTGACATCGACCACCCACAAGAGCCTGCGCGGCCCGCGCGGCGGCATCATTTTGATGAAATCCGTGCACGAAAAAGCCATCAACAGCGCCATCTTCCCCGGTCTGCAGGGCGGCCCCTTAATGCATGTGATTGCCGCCAAGGCGGTCGCTTTCAAGGAAGCGCTGGAGCCCGGCTTCAAGATTTACCAGCAGCAAGTCATCAAGAACGCGCAAATCGTCGCCGAGACTTTGATATCACGCGGCCTGCGCATTGTCAGCGGTCGCACCGAAAGCCACGTCATGTTGGTCGACCTGCGCGCCAAGGGCATCACCGGCAAGGAAGCCGAAGCCGTGCTGGGCAGCGCCCACATGACGATCAACAAGAACGCTATTCCCAACGACCCTGAAAAACCGATGGTTACCAGCGGCGTGCGCATTGGCAGCCCGGCCATGACCACGCGCGGCTTCAAGGACGAGGTAGCGCGCATGACGGCGCACCTGATCGCCGACGTACTGGACAACCCACGCGATGCGGCCAACATCGACGCGGTTCGCGCCAAGGTGCATGCCCTGACCAGCCGCTTCCCCGTCTACAAATAATGGCACTTCGTCGATGAAGTGTCCTTTTTGCGGCAACCTCGAAACCCAGGTCGTGGAGACGCGGATTTCTGAGGATGCAGACTTCATCCGGCGCCGCCGACAGTGCGGCGCCTGTGAAAAGCGCTTCACCACCTATGAACGGCCTGACGTCAACTTCCCGGCCATCGTCAAAAAAGACGGCCGGCGCATCGAGTACAAGCGCAGCAAGATCCACGAATCCATGAACCTGGCGCTGCGCAAACGCCCGGTGAGCACCGAACAGGTCGACTCGGCCATTGAGCGCATAGAAGAAAAACTACTCAACCTGGGTTTGCGCGAAGTGCCTTCAACACGCCTGGGTGAGTTGGTCATGCGCGAGCTCAAGAAGCTCGACAAAGTAGCTTACGTGCGCTTTGCCAGTGTTTACCGCAGTTTTGAAGACATAGACGACTTCAAAAACCTGGTTGACGAGGTCAGGCGCTAAGGCCCTTTAGTCACTCGGCACTGAGCTGGCCGCCTAGCGCCAACATTCAGACACGCTGTTTGTGCTGTTCAACACGCCCCGCAAGCCGGTTTGGTTAATCGTCAGACTGCCGCAAACGTCATCGGCCATGCTGCCTTCAGGCACCGCCTGCAGTAGGTAGCTGTTCGCGGTGGCTTCGCGTACGCTCAGCTGGTAACGCACGGTGCCTTGCGAAGGGATCCCTTGCAGGCGCTGCGGCAGCATGGGAACAGCATTTGCCGGACTCAGGTACTGGCCGTTGGCACTGTAGTAACGCTCCATGAAGTGCTGCGCCTCCAGCAAGGCGGCCATGACTTCAGTGCGGTTGCCCCTTTGCACATAGCGCGTGTACCCGGGTAGCGCCAACGCTGAGAGCACCCCCATGATGACCAGCACCACCAGCAATTCGATCAAAGAAAAACCGGCCTGCCGGTACTGACGGTCTGAGCGCGCGCTTTGGAGCACTTGAGTTTTCATGATGCAGGCGGGTTGATGATGCGCATCCAGACGCGGTCTGCCAGCGTGCCGGCAGCCCCAAGAGCAGCGCGTTGAATAGACAGACGGCATTGCAGCCACACCACCGCACCGCTTCGGATACCTGGCCGTATTTCGCGGTAGTCCGGGCTGAAGCCACGCGCCGTGATGACGTAGGCGTCTGCGCTGCCCACGGACACACCGTTTTGCAGCAAGGGCAACGCCTGCCGTTCCACCACACACTGGGGCAGCATCTGCGGAACAAAAGCGCTGTCCAAAGATTCGACGAAGGCCTGCGCCACACTGGTCAGCGATGCGTAGGCACCTCCTGAACCCGACCAGGTTTGCGGGTTGGCCCAGCCGGGCGCGGCCGTTTTGCTAAAGGCCATCAGCACAGACTCTTGCAGGCTACTGACTCGTTCATCGTCCGCCAGCAAGAGTTGGCTCTGGCAATAGCGCAAAGCGGCCTCGGCATACTGCTCGGCCAGCCAGTGCATTCGAAAGTTATGGCTGACCCGCTCATTGGAGCTGGCGTTGCGCAAACTGGCCGCAGACGTCAAGCCGATAACCACCAGCAAGACCAGCACGATGATCAGTGAGGCGCCTCGCATGTGCGCTAAATCCATGTCACGACGGCGCATCAGGGTGTCTTGCTGCGCAAGGCGATGGTGCTGAAATAAACGCGTCTCAAGCGCCCGTCTGCAGCAGTAAGGCGAGCTCCGTCACAGTCGAGGTAGGACTGCCAGGCGGCGTCTTCAGCTTTGGCAGGTGCCTCACTGCTGCGCATCAGCAAGCACACCCGCACACTCATGACACGGCTGAAATCGGCGCCGCTGGCATCTGTGTAGCGAACCAGCTGCGGCGTAGCGCCGCCGTCAGATTGACCATACCAAAACTGCAAACGCTCGACGTTGTCCACCAGCGGTACTGTGCTGTTGCCACTGGTGCATCGCAGCTCGCTGCGCCCTGCAGTGCTGCTCCCGACGCCGAAGCGGTTGAAGGTGATACCGTTTTGACTGTCCGGCAGGGCCACACCAGCGCAGTCGGTCGCCTTGCCGTTAGAGACTACCGAGTTGTAGAGATCAACTTCGTAAGCTATTTCAATGGAAGGTGTTCCGCCACTGCTAGCGCAAGTCGAAGGATTGGTGGAAGGCGCTGCGCTAAAGCCTTTGTCACAGCCAAACACTGCGCGCCCGTCATAGCTTTGATTAAATATCCGCGTGTCTGCGTTCATGCTGGAGGGCATTGCATAGCCGGCCATCAGCAATTCGCGCGTCAGGATGCGCAAGCCTATCTGTGCGTCCTCGTCCATCTGCGCTACGGCCGATTGCAAACGGCCCGTTTGAGTATTGCTCAGGTAAGAGGCCAGCACAGCACCCACCACCACCAGCCCGATGACCAGCGCCACCAGTATCTCAATCAGGGCAAAGCCCGGGCTCTCAGCGGGGGAAGGCCGACGCTTCATGGGTGGACCCGGAAATAGCTACAGCGAATGCTGGTGTCGGCGAGGGCCAGTCCGGCGGGGCACTCCTTGGCCAGCGCGATCGTTTCATCGGCCTTGGCCAGGAGCTGGTCGCGCCAGGCCAGCCACACATCGGCAGCGCCGACAGCAGCCTGCGTTTGCACAAACACCGAGCCTTGCGGAAGCGCTGCACGCGCCAACACGCGCCACTGCGCCATGTCCAAAGCCGCCAGCTCAAGGGCGCTGCAAACGCTGTTGCCTGCGCTGCAAAGCTGTACAGGCAAGGCCGGGCTGGCTGATTGGGCTGCAAAACTGGCGCTGAGCTCATAGGCCTGCGCTGCAAAGCCAGCCGGGTTGGCACGCATGCGCTCGCTGATATCCGCGGCCAAGGTCAAGGCCTGGGCTCGGTATTGACTCATCTTGGTGTAGCGCAAAGCAGCCGCATTGGCGCTGGCCAAAGCCAGCAAAGCCACGGCCGACAAGAGCATGGCGACAAGCACTTCGATGAGCATGAAACCGCGCTGAGTTAGTCTCATCAGCTGCAACTGGTCGCGCCGGATGGCGCTAGGCGGGGCCGGCCCTGGGAAGAAATGCAAACCCAGCGCAAGCTGTTGGCGGGCGCAGGCGCGGCGGGTGTGAACTTGAAGCTCTGGCTGGCCGGACTGGCCATGCCCGTGGGCCTGAAACTGAAACTGGTTTTGTCATTGGCCGGCTTGTCACTGGCAATGGAATCCATGCCTGACTGGCGCGTCTGCAACCGCAAAATCTCATCGCTACCGTCCACCATCGCTGTGTTGCCACCGTCAACAAACACGATCCAACCGTCCACCCAAATGGCGCTCTGGCTGCAAGACAGGCCGTTGGCGGAGCTGCACACCGACACCTGGCCGCCGCGCTTGAGCGCTTCAGTCCGGGCAAAGCGCAGGTCGTCGACCAGCGCCTCCGCCGTGACCAGCACCGTGCGCCTGACCAGCAAGTCCCTGAAAGTGGGCACAGCCAGCACGCTCAGAATGGCCATCATCGCCAGAGCGATCAGACACTCCATCAAACTTACACCTCTAAGGTAATGCTGCATGCGTCAAATAGTACTTAATAATTTAAATTTATGGAATATTTTTAATACTTAAAAATTAAATTTAATCATCTCGCACACTGCCTGCGTCTCGGTTGAGGAAGCCGGTCAGCCCCCAAAGGCAGCGTCGGGCTGCACGCTAAACTGACAAGGTGATAAACCTTGCTCTTGAACTTGCCGGTCGGGCCCAGAACCTCAGCGCACCCAACCCGGCTGTGGGTTGCGTGCTGGTTTCGGCCGGCGGTGAGGTGATCGGTCAGGGCCACACCCAGGCCGTGGGCGGTGCGCACGCCGAAGTGATGGCGCTGCGTGACGCCGCCGCCCGGGGCCACGCCACCGCAGGCGCTACGGCATACGTGACACTAGAACCCTGCGCCCACCAGGGCCGCACCGGTCCGTGCTGCGATGCGCTGATTTCAGCCGGCATCGCGCGCGTGATTGCCTCTATCGCCGACCCCAATCCACTGGTGGCCGGTCGCGGTTTTGAGCGCCTGCGTGCTGCCGGCATCGAGGTCGAGGTCGGCGCGGGTGAGCAGGCCGCCCGGGAATTGAACATCGGCTTTTTCAGCCGCATGCTGCGGCAAACGCCCTGGGTGCGCATGAAAACCGCCGC